>CAYMRT010000001.1:0-4840 GCA_964392885.1 uncultured Desulfobacterales bacterium
GTAGGAGCCATTGTATTTTTTATCTTAGTAATCATCAACTTCGTGGTTATTACAAAAGGTGCTGGTAGAATCGCAGAAGTGGCTGCCCGTTTTACTCTTGATGCAATGCCTGGAAAACAAATGGCCATTGATGCTGATTTAAATGCAGGTCTAATTGATGAATCAGAGGCGAAAAGAAGAAGAGAAGAGATTGCTAAAGAGTCTGAATTTTACGGTGCCATGGACGGTGCCAGTAAGTTTGTGAGAGGAGAGGCAATTGCTGGTCTGATTATAATGGCAATTAATGTAATCGGCGGTTTTGTAATAGGTGTATTTCAACAGGATATGCCTATTTCAAGTGCTGCTCAAAGCTATACACTTCTAACTATAGGTGATGGCCTTGTATCTCAGATTCCTGCATTAATTATATCCACGGCTGCAGGTATCTTAGTAAGTAGGGCTGCATCAACAGCAAGCATGGGTAAAGAATTTATAAGACAATTTTCTTCTCAGCCTCAATCGCTTGCTATTACAAGTATTATTGTATTTGTCTTTGGTATGATCCCAGGGCTTCCTACTATTCCATTTACTATACTGTCCTTAGGCATAGGTGTATTAGCTTTTATCGCCTTTAGAGAGGAACAACGTTTAAGAAAGGAAGAGGTACCTGAAAAAGAAGTTGCGCCAGAAGAGGCTGAACCAACAGAGCCAGAAGAAGTTGAAAAGCTTCTCCAGTTAGACATCTTAGAGCTAGAGGTTGGTTATGGACTTATACCATTAGTTGATGAGGAACAGGGTGGGGATTTGCTTGATAGGATTAAATCTATAAGAAGACAGTTTGCCCAAGAGATGGGTATTATTGTGCCTCCTCTTCATGTTAGAGATAATCTTCAGCTACAGCCAGGACAATATAGATTCTTAATAAAGGGAATTGATGTGGCAAAAGGCAGTTTAATGATAGGGCACCTTTTAGCAATGAATCCAGGAGATGTGAGGAAAGAAATTGAAGGGATTCCCACTACAGAACCAGCCTTTGGTCTTCCTGCTATATGGATAACCGAAGATCAGAAAGAAGAGGCACAACTTGCAGGTTATACAGTAGTTGACTTGTCAACTGTTATTGCCACGCATTTAGCAGAAGTTATAAAGAAAAATGCAGCAGATCTTCTTGGTAGGCAGGAGGTACAAAGGTTACTCGATGCTCTTTCGCAGAGCAATCCAAAACCTGTTGAAGAAGTTACCAACCTTTTAAGTTTAGGAATAATTCAAAAGGTGCTTCAAAATCTTGTTCGCGAAAATATTTCAATCAGAGACCTTTTGACCATTACAGAGGCTCTTGCTGATTATGGAGAAATTACAAAGGATCCCGAAATATTGACAGAATATGTAAGGCAAAGACTTGGTAGGGCAATAGTAAAACCATATTTAGATGAAGAAGACACATTAAGGGTACTTACTTTAGATCCTGCTATAGAAGATAAGATTAGAAATAGTCTGCAACAAACAGAACATGGTGTTTTCTTGACATTGGATCCTGCAACTGCCCAGAAGATCATAAGTGCAGTTCAAAAAAGTGTGGAAGAGGCTACAAATAGAGGTTTTATGCCTGTAATTTTGACAAACCCAACTGTTAGAAGGCATCTTAGAAGATTAGTGGAACGCTTTGTACCTGATATTACTGTGCTTTCTCACTCAGAGATACCTGGAAATATCCGTTTAGAATCAATTGGTGTTATAGCAATGGAATAGAGTGAGGTGGATAGATGAAGCTTAGACGATTTCAGGCGAAAGATATTTCCGAAGCCCTTAGAATAGTAAAAAGTGAACTTGGTGAAGAGGCTATAATTTTAGATACAAAAAAAAACAATAAATTTGATCCAATTACTGGTAAGAGGCAGACTTGTGTAGAAGTACTTGCTGCAGTTGATGATAAAGGTGAAGACAAGTTATTTGAAAAGACAAAAAATCTAAACACTTCTCAACAAGATAATTTTAAAGACGTTATTGATGAGGTAAGGTCCTTAAAAGATGAGATTAAAAAACTTGTAGATATTGTTAATGCATCTTCTAAGCAGTTAGATGAAAAAGATATAGTTTTAGAGAGCGTAAGCGATATTCATTTAATGCTCTCTGCCCTATATCTTGATAGGCAAACCGAATTTAGACTTATTAAGTGTCTTTATCCACAGGGTTTAAAAAATGCCCAAAAGTTCCCTCTTAGATTAAAGCAATATATATCTTCCAATTTAAAATTTGGTCCGGTAGCTGAACGACAAAAAGGAAGGTGTTGGTGGGCTGTCGTAGGACCAACAGGTGTCGGAAAAACGACTACTTTAGCAAAGATAGCAGCAAGGCTGAAGTTTTTGTGTGGAAAATCAGGGGTCTTAATAAGCGTAGATGGCTACAGATTAGGAGCCATTGACCAGCTTCAGCGTTTTGCTTCCCTTATGGAGCTACCTCTTGAAGTAGCCAAGACCAATAAAGAGCTTCTTAAGATATTTTCCCAAAATAAGGAAAAAGATTTTATTTTAGTGGATACAACTGGCCGAAATCCTTACTCTTCTTCTCACAAGACCGAGCTTCAACGATTATTTGATTCTGTACCAGGACTTATGGCACAAGTAATGCTTAGTGCTACTAGTAAGAGAGAGGATCTTATGGAATCGATTGGATTTTACAAAAAATTTCCTGTAGCAGGTTGGACTCTTACAAAGATTGATGAGACTAAATCATTGGCGTCAACACTTTTAGCTGTAATTGAAGCAGAGTTACCTCTGTCATATGTGACAAATGGTCAGAGGGTACCTGAAGATATTAAAATACCCAAGGCTATTGAACTGGCAGACTTAGTAGTAGCACCATTTAATGTAGGAAAAAAGAGCCAACCACATATAGAGACAAAAGTTAGAGATCTCAATGCAAATGTAGTTTGAGTGGAGCTTATATGGATCAGGCTGCAACTTTAAAAGAATGGAAACAGTATGTATCGTTTAACGATCGAGGATTTAACGAGGTGAACACTCAACTAACCAATCATTACCCAAGTGTATTGTGTTTTAGTAGTGGAAAAGGTGGTGTTGGTAAAACAAGTATAGTAACTAACCTTGCCCTTGCAGTATCGCAGCTTGGGAAAAATGTGCTGATTTTAGATGCAGATCTTGGTTTAGCAAATGTAGATGTAATGCTAGGTATTACACCTAAGTATTCTATTAAACACGTCTTTTCAGGACAAAAATCTTTATCAGATGTCATAATGACAGGTCCTGGCGGCATAAAGCTTTTGCCTGCAAGCTCAGGTATTCAAGAGCTTTGCAGTTTAGATGAAAGCGAAAAGCTTTTTTTGCTAAATGAATTTGATAGCTTAGATGATCCAGTAGATATAATGTTAATTGATAATGCTGCAGGCATTTCTGACACCGTCATGTATTTTAACATGGCTGCTCAAAGTAGAGTTATTATTTTGACTCCAGAGCCTACATCAATCACAGATGCTTATGCTCTTATAAAAGTTTTGTCGCAAAAATATCGCGTTGAAGAGTTTTTTATTATTGTTAACTGGGTAAGTTCAAAACAAGAGGCCAAGAAGATATTTAAGCAACTTACTTTGGTTGCAGATAAATTTTTAGGTTTTTTGTCGTTTCATTTTTTGGGATTTATATCAAAGGATATGTCTATTCCAAAGTCTGTTCGTCAACAACGGCCTGCTCTTGAGCTTTTTCCTGAAAGCAGAGCAAGTCAGGAAATAAGGCAGCTAGCCCAAAATATATTAAGAATTAAAGCAAATAATAATGATGGAAATATAAAATTTTTTTGGAGAAATTTATTGAGGCTATAATATGGCAAGGACAAGTGTAGCTCCCAAATTAAAAGATTATACCGAAGAGTTTTTTGGTGATGGTAAAGAACTTTCCCCGGAAAAGCGGGAAGAATTAATCATTCGTTATTCTCCCTTGGTGAATTATGTGGCGAATAGATTGGCAGGGAGGTTGCCTCCTCATATTTTACCTGAGGATCTTATAGGGCCAGGAATTATAGGGCTTATCGATGCAATAGAGAAGTTTGATCCCTCTAAAAAGATTAAATTTAAGACATATGCAGAATTTAGAATTAGAGGGGCAATGCTAGATGAGCTTAGAAGTCTAGACTGGGTTCCTAGATCAATTAGAAAAAAGGCTACAGAGTTAGAGCAAACGATTGAACGGCTTGAGAGAAAGCTAGGAAGGATGCCAGAAGATGAAGAAGTTGCAGAAGAGATGGGAATTTCAATCAGCGAATATTATAAGCTTTTAGATAAAACAAGGGGCGTAACTTTTTTAGATATTGATGCTATTAGACGCAGAATGCCAGATGCTACCGATGAAGATCTGTTTGATCTTATTGCAGATGACGGTGAAAGCGATCCTTTTGAAAAATTAAACCTTTTAGAGATAAAACAGATTGTTGTTGATTGTATAAAAAATCTTCCGGAAAAGGAAAAACTTGTTATTTCACTTTATTACTTTGAAGATCTAACCATGAAAGAGATAGGTGAAATTATGGGATATACAGAAAGTAGGATTTCTCAAATGCATACTAAGGCTGTTATGTCAATAAGAGCAAAGCTTTCAGAAATTTTAAATAGAGAAGAATTGGCTCAAATAAAGGAAATTTTTTGAAAATAGCAATAATGGGCGCAATGCCAGAAGAGATAACACCAATACTTGAAAAAATTGGAGAGTATAAAACAATTCAATATGCTAACAATACATATTATGAAGCTACATATAAAGGTGTAGAGTTAGTAGTGGCATATTCAAAAATAGGGAAAGTGTTTTCAACATTAACAGCTTCAACAATGATACAACATTTTGGATGTGATAAA
>CAYMRT010000002.1:0-20005 GCA_964392885.1 uncultured Desulfobacterales bacterium
GCTGTTGATACTTTTAAATTAAAGGCACTTCAAGTTGAAAATAGTAAGCTAAAGGCTCAAAATAAAGATTTAACCACCAAGCTTTCTCAGTTGGAGGCTAAGTTAAAAGATCTTGAAAAACAACTAACATCTGCCAATGCAAAATATAAAGAACTTGAAAATCAACTTTCCCAATCTCAAAAAACCATATCTTCTTTAAAGGCAAAGATTGCCGATTTAGAAAGGAAAAAGAAGGAATTAGAAGCAAAAGTTAGTGATTTAAATCAAAAAATTAATGCAGAAAAATCAAAGGCTTTAAAACTTCAACAGGTAAAAGATGAGCTTCAACAAAAGCTTTTAGGACGAGTTGAAACAAGTGCAAAGATTCAAGCTGAAAAATTTAAACTGGAAAAGGAAAAACAGGCCCTCGAACAAAAGTTAAAGATTTTACAGAGGAAATTATCCACTATCGAATCTAAATATAATAGGATAATGCCAGAGCTTAATGCCCTTAAAAATCAGAATAGAGACCTTCAGCAGCAACTAAATTCCATGGCTGAATCCTTAGATATGAAGGTTATTGAGCTTACAGAATTAAAGTCTAAGTTTGATCTGTTAAAGGCTAAAGATAAACATAAGGATGAAAAAATTAGCCGACTTATTGACGCTAATAATACCCTCAACAATAGAATCTCAATGCTTACAGCCAAAATTAGAACTCTTGAAAGTGAAATCAAATCAAAAGATGTCTTAATTAGAGAATTACAAAAAAGAGTAGCTCAAAAAGAATTTAAGGATAAGGAAATTGAAGACAATACTGTTGTTATAATGCCCAAAATGCAGGAAGAAGTTCAGCCAAAGACCACTGCCTCTAAAGAGGAAGTCAAAAAGAGTTTTCAAGAAACTCCAAAAGAAGAAGCTAAAATAGCACCTGAAAAAGAGGCTCCAAAAGAGCAAAAGATAACAACAGAAAGTAAGGAGGAAGGAGATACTTCAAACAAGACTCAAAAAGTAGAGGTTACAAATAAAAATGAAGATGCAAAAAAGCCAGAAGTTACTACTGAAGCTAAAGAAATGTCAAAAGATAAAGAGGAGAATAACACTGTAAAAAATGAGAAAGCTAAAGAGGAGAAAGGTGAAGGTACAGAATTAGAAAAAGAAACTGAAAAATAGAGAGAGAATATTAATAATAAATATTTTTAGGCCCTGTAAGCTCTAGTTTGCAGGGCCTTTTTTTATGTTTATTAAAAGTTGTTTAAATGAATATCTTAACTCTTTATCACTAATTTTTTCTAAGGCCTCAAGCTCTGAGTTATCTAAAGAAATCTTTTTACTATTTTTTCTGCTTTTATTCTTATAGCTCTTAGAAGAAGGTATATTTTTAATAGTAAAATATATCTCCTTCAAATGACTATAATCAGGCAAGATATTATTTATCTTTTTTAAGATAATACTTCTTTCATAAGATAACTGTTGCATCCACAAACTATCTTTTACACCAACAACTAAGGTATCCATATCTTTAAAGTATAAAGGGCGGGAAACCTGTGCTACTGCATCTCCTACTATCTCACTCCATTTTCTCCAAATTATCCTTCTCGGATAATAAACCTTCCACCTTTTCCCTGGAATAATTTGAGTAATAAGCCCTGAAAGATCAATTGGATCTTGATTTCCCTTCAAGTTCAGACCTCACTTTATTAAGGCTTTCTTCAATAATTGATCTGATCTCTTCCAATCTTTGGGATGAATTAGCTTCAAACCTTAAAACCAGAACAGGTTGAGTATTAGATGCACGAATAAGCCCCCATCCATCTTTAAATACTATTCTTACACCATCAACATCAATAATATCAAATCCGCTTGCACTAAGTTCCTTCTTGACCTTTTCAACTACTTTAAACTTTATTTCTTCTGGACAATCAACTCTTATCTCTGGTGTAGAAACAGTTAGAGGTACATCGCTTAACATCTGAGATAAAGGCACACTTGATTCTGATAATATTTCACAAAACCTAAGGGCAGAATAAGTTGCATCATCAAAACCAAAGTATCTATCTGCAAAAAAGATGTGTCCGCTCATTTCTCCAGCTAAAAGTGCCCCTGTCTCTCTCATTTTTTGTTTTATTAAGGAATGGCCAGTCTTCCACATAATTGGCTTTCCACCGTGTCTCTTAATATCTTCATAGAGGATATGAGAACATTTCACCTCTCCTATTATTGACGCTCCTGGATGTGTTTTTAAAAGCTGTCTTGCAAGAAGAAGTAGTATCTTGTCACCATAAATTACTTCACCCTTTTCATTTACAATCCCCACCCTGTCGCCGTCTCCATCAAAGGCAATGCCAATATCAGCTCCTTTTTCTAACACTTTTTCTTGAAGGCTTTTAAGATTTTCAATTACAGTTGGATCAGGATGATGATTTGGAAAATTTCCATCAACTTCACAAAAAAGGCTTGTTACCTCACAGCCTGCCTGTAAAAATGCACTAGGAGCAACAAGACTTGAAACGCCATTCCCACAATCAAGAACAACCTTAAGGGGCCTTTTAATCTTAATGTTGTTTCTTAAATATTTTAAATAATCTTTTATTATGTCGTATTTTTTAATATTACCATTTCCAGATTCAAACTCTTTATCATCAATAATTTTTTTAAGATCCTTTATTTCATTTCCATAAATGGTTGACTTGCCTATGCACAACTTTAACCCATTAAAATTTGGAGGATTATGACTTCCAGTTATTTGAATTCCGCCATCTGTATCAAGATGATAAATTGAAAAATAAAGTACAGGAGTAGGACACTCGCCAACATCTATAACATTGATGCCAGTTGATATAACTCCCCTAATCAGGGCCTTTTGTAATCTTTCTGAATGAAGTCGACCATCTCTACCTATAGCAATGACACCTTTATCCACTTTTTTTATCTTTGTTCCAAAGGCCTTGCCAATAAGCTCCACAGCCTCTTCTGTTAAATCTTTATCAACAATGCCCCTTATGTCGTATTCCCTAAAAATTACATTTGAAACCATCTTAACTTTCCTCTATTCTTTAAAATCTTATTAGATTCTCTCCATTAACAATAAATCTAGCAAGCCTTTTTGAGTTCAATACACAATCATTTAGGCTGACTCCACCTATCCAATTGCATCGTATATAGAGACCTTTATGCTTTAAAAGTTCCTCTTTAATTTGAAAAAGTAAATTATCATAACCTATATGATACTGAGGAATAGCACGCTTCCACCTATAACACTTTGCCAGCTCAGGCTCAGCCTTTATGCCAATAAGACTTTTTAACTCAGATAAAGAGAGTTCCAGTAATTGAGAATCAGTCTTTTCTAGCACATGCCTATTTCTCATGCCTCCCATAAGGCATCTCAATAAATGATAACCTTCTGGCGCTCTGTAGCGAAATACTGATGAATCCCACAGGCAACCTAATATCGCTCTTTTTTCCAAGTTTGGACACAAAAAGCCAAAGCCATTTAAATCTCTCACTTGATCTTTTTTAAACGAAAAGGCACATACTGCTATTGGAGGATATTCAAAGAATGAAAAAAGCTTAGCAAGCCTTTTTGAAAAATCTTTCATTATCTTTTTCGCCTTATATGCTGGCAGTGCTAAAACTACATGGGTGCCTTCATACGGCTTAGAACCACCTGTTTCAACTTTCCAAAGGCCACTTTCATAATAAATTGCCTGAACTTCTTGATTTAAATAAAGATTTTCTTTTAATTTATCACAAAGTGCTTCTACCAACTCCTCCATGCCAGAATTAAAGGAAGTAAGAACACCTCCTGGCCCTGCTGAGGCCTTTTTTTTCTCCCCCTTTCTTCTGGCCTCTCTCTGGAGGCTAATCATAGCCTTGATCAAACTGCCATATTTTTGTTCAAGTTCATAAATCCTAGGGAAACAGGCCTTTAACGATAGCCTTTCAGGGTTACCTGCATATATCCCTGAAGCCATTGGATCAATAAGATAATTATATGCCTCTTCTCCAAGCCTTCTTTTTGCAAAAGAAGCAAGAGACTCATCAAGCACTTCTGGATGTCTCTTAATAAAAGGCTCGCAAAAAAGACGCAATTTGCCAGAAAAAGACAAAACATCTGATTTTAAAAATGATGCTGGAGAATCTGGCAATTTTATAAGCCTTCCATCCCTTACTACAAACCTCACTCTTGAGGCATCATTACTTTTCAAAAGCGAAAGCCCTAGCTCTTTAGCCAATTCTATAGTAGAAGGTTTGTTATCTAAAACTCCATTTACGCCTTTTTCTATTAAAAAACCTCCTTTTTTGTCAGTCCAAGCCTTTCCCCCTGCCCTATTTTCTCCTTCTAAGATAGTAACTTCAATAGAATTTTTTGAAAATTTCTTTAGATACCAGGCTAGAGAAAGTCCGCTTAAACCTGCTCCAACTATTATGCAATGAGCCATGTGTTTTAAAATCCTTTCTTTAAAACAAGGTCAGCTAACGCCCTCATAAAGGTTGGAGAATCATTTAATGAAGGAGTCCTTATAAGTCTTACTCCCCTTTTTTTCATCATCTCATAATAAAGCATATCAATTTCATAAAGCGTTTCGATATGATCTGAAACAAAACTAATTGGCATACAAAGTATCTCCTTTACACCTTTTTGAGAAAGTTCTATTAAAAGATTGTCAGTAGCTGGTTCGAGCCACTTAACTGGTCCACTTCTACTTTGAAAGCAAAGCACCCCTTTCAAATCAGTCAATTTTTCAAGGCACTTTATTGTCTTTTTAATATGATCCACATACGGATCTCCTTCGTCTATCATTTTTTGTGGTAAAGAATGGGCACTGTAAATAAGGGTGACGTTTTCTTTATCTTGCACGTTTTTTAAACCCGTTATGAGGCATTCGTAAAGTGCCTTTACATAAAGTGGATGATCTGGATAACTGGATATAGAAGCATGAGCAAGCCCAAGCTTTTTTGCCTCTCTACTAAATTCATCAATGGATGTGCCACTAGTTGCCATACTGAAATGTGGATACATAGACAAACCAATAACTTTTTTAACGCCTTTTTCTTTTAGCTGTCTAAGTTGCTTCCCTGTCCTTGGATGAAAGTATCTCATGCCAGGGACACAAATATATTTGTCTTTAGCTTCAGCATTTAATAAAGCTTCAAGAGCCTTAGCCTGTCTTGTAGTTATCTCTAAAAGAGGACTTTTGCCACCAATTTTTGCATAACACGATGCACTCTTAGGAGCTCTCTTTCTGGCAATGAGCCATGCCAAAGGTTTTTGCAAAAAGGCTGGCCCAAGTCTTATTATCTTTCTGTCTGAAAAAAGGTTATACAAAAAAGGCCTGACTGCTTTAAGTGAATCAGGCCCTCCCATGTTAAGCAAAATTACGCCAATCATCTAACATTACCTTGACAGCTCATGGATTATGTCAATTGCAAGCTTTACCTTTTCAGGTGGTATTTCAGGAAGGACTCCGTGGCCAAGATTAAAAATATGAGATTTTGCAACATAGCCTTGATACAAAATTTGAGAAATTCTATCCCTTAATCTCTCCTCTGGTAAAAATAAAAGACAAGGGTCAAGATTGCCCTGAATCGTTACATCATTTCCTATAAGTTTTAAGGCTGTCTCAATATCAGTACGCCAATCAAGGCCTATCACATTAGCACCAGATAGCCTAATGAGATCTAGAAGATGTCCACCATTAAAAACAAAATATATTAAAGGCACATTTTTAGATTTTAATGCATTAAAGATGCGCCTTGCATACAAAAGCGCAGCATCTTTAAAATCGTGCCTAGTTAATATCCCTGCCCAAGTATCAAATAGCTGTATGGCTTGTGCTCCTGCATCAATTTGTGCAGATAAATACGAAATTGTAACCTCTGTTATTAGATCCAGCAGTTTTCTAAAAGTATCAGGTGCAGAGAATAACATCCTTTTTATGTTGACAAAGCTCTTTGTTGTCCCACCTTCAACTAGATATGTAGCAAGTGTAAATGGTGCCCCAGCAAAACCGATTAAAGGCACTTTTTCAGAAAGCTCGCGTCTTAGTATTTTTATAGTTTCAAGCACAAAAGATACATCCTTTTGTGGTTCAATCAGGTGGAGCCTTTTTAAATCATCTTCATGTCTAAAGGGGGGTTCAAGCACTGGACCCTTCCCTTCTACAAAAGAAAGATTTGCCCCCATTGCCTCTAATGGAATAAGTATATCTGAAAAAAGGATCGCTGCATCCACACCCAACAGATCAACAGGCTGAAGTGTAACTTCAGCTGCAAGCTCAGGAGTCTTACACATAGTTAGAAAGTCAGCCTTACCTCTAATTTCTTGATACTCTGGCAAATAACGACCTGCTTGCCTCATAAACCATACTGGCACTGGCGTGGTCTTCTCTCCCATGCATGCCTTTAAAAAGTTATCATTAAACCCCATAATTATTTCCTGCCTTTCATTAAGCTTGCTAGTTATTTATATGTTATTGTTTTTTAGCTTTCTCGGTACATAATTACAAAAAGGCTCTTCAGCAAGATAATCCCCAGTAACAGCATAGGCTCTTGCCCTACAGCCTCCACAGATCCTAATATATTCACATGCCCCGCAACTCCCCTTATAAGAAGAAAAATCTCTTAGCTTTTTAAAAAGCTCCGAATGTTCCCATATATCTTTCATTGAGTTTTCTCTTATGTTGCCTGCAGCCAAAGGGAAGTAACTACAAGGAAGCACGTTTCCATCTACATCAATAAGGGCTATTAACTGACCTGCAAGACACCCCTTTGATCCACCAGTGGAAAACTTAAGGCTTCTTTGTTCCACCTTTTCCCCATCTCTTTTAGCGAGTTGTAAACGAATTCTATAATAATGAGGAGCACAAGTTGGACGTACAAGTAGATCTTTCTCATTTTTTTCCATCTCATAGTGCCACTCTAATATCTTCTCATAATCATCTGGGCTTATGAGCTCTTCCATTATCTCCTCACCCCTTCCTGTTGGCACAATCATAAACATATACCATGCTGTGGCACCTATTTCTTTGGCAAGTTTATATACATTTGGGATATCAGCCTGGTTCCTTTTGGTAAAAGAAGAGTTTATAAGGAAGTCTATTCCGTATTCCTTAAAAAGCCTTGCTGCGTTTATGGTACCTTCAAATGCACCAGGTTGATTTCTAAAGTTGTCATGAATTTCAGATGTTGAGCCATCAAGGCTAAGAGAAACCATTTTAATGCCACATTCTTTTATTTTTTTACATATTTCAGGGCTGACTAAAGTTCCATTTGTGGCAAGGCACATTCTTAAGCCCTTTTCTGTGCCATATTTTGCAAATATCTCCCAGTCTTTTCTCAAAAGTGGTTCTCCTCCTGACAATACCACAACAGGGCTTGCAAAAGAGGATATATCATCAATTATTCTAATGCCCTCTTCTGTTGAAAAGTCAGGGTGTTCTTTTACCTCTAGTTCAGAGGAAGAACGACAATGCACACAGTGCAAGTTACATCTTCTTGTTATTTCCCAGGCTAGCCATTTAAGTTCAAAATCCATTTTATCACCTTCTAAATATCTTTTATTCGTCTAAGCCGTACAGCATTTGATACAACAGTGACAGAACTCATTGCCATGGCTAAAGAAGCAAATATGGGAGAAAGCCTTATGTCACAACATGGATATAAAACACCTGCGGCAACCGGAATTGCAAGTATATTGTAGCCAAAGGCCCAAAAGAGATTTTGCTTAATAACTTTTAGCGTTCTTTTAAGAAGCCTAAAGGTCATGACAACTCCCTTTAATTCATGCCTCATAAGGCCAACTTGAGCTACATCCATAGCAATGTCAGTTCCTGTTGAAACGGCGATTGCAAGATCTGCCTGAGCTAGAGCTGGAGCATCATTTACTCCATCTCCAACCATTGCCACACTTTTACCTTTGTTTTGTAATTCAGAAATATACTTGGCTTTTTGTGCAGGAGATAAAGATGCATAAAAACCATCAAGCCTTAGTTGAGAAGCAACTACCTTTGCAGTTTTAGGATTGTCACCAGTTAACATAACAGTTGAAATTCCCATTTGTTTTAAAGAAAAAATCGCTTCTTTAGCATCAGTTTTTAATGTATCAGAAAGTGCCAAAAGTCCAATTGCTTTATTATCTTTTGAAATCCATATTACTGTCTTTCCTTGAAAAGAAAGTATTTTGGCATTTTCCTCTAGAGGCGAAATGTCAACTCCTCTTTTTATCAAAAACTCTTCCTTGCCAACCAAATACATCTCGTTATGAATTTTTGCAGTTATTCCCAAGCCAGGGTGAGAGTTAAATTCATCTATATTTATTAAAGATATTTTTTCCTCTTTTCCTTTACTTACAATAGCTCTAGCTAAGGGATGTTCAGAATAAGTCTCTATACTTGCAGCAACTTTAAGTAGCTCTTTCTCTTCAAAATCTTTGGCAGGGATTATGTCTGTTACAACAGGCCTTCCAATCGTTAAGGTGCCAGTTTTATCAAAACATATTATATCAATATTAGCTCCTAGCTCTATTGCCTGTGCATTTTTTATAAGAATACCTTCTTGTGCCCCTCTTCCTGTCCCTGCCATAACTGCCGCAGGCGTAGCAAGGCCCATAGCACAGGGACAGGCAATGACAAGGACAGAAACAAAAGATATCAAGGCATTTGTAAGTTTCGGTTCAGGCCCTATAAAATACCAAAGAAAAAAAGTAATAAATGCTATTATTAACACTATTGGTACAAATATAGAGGCAACTTTGTCTGCTAATCTTTGGATTTTCGCCTTTGAACCTTGAGCTTCCTGTACTACCCTTACAATATGCGAAAGTACAGTATCTTTTCCAACTTTTTTTGCCTTTATTGTTAACTGTCCGTGTTGATTTAATGTGCCTCCAATCACCTCATCTCCTGCTTTTTTATCTACAGGAATAGATTCTCCTGTAACTACATATTCATCAACAGAACTATGTCCTGAAATTATTATTCCATCAACAGGGATTCTTTCAGAAGGTTTCACAATGAGAACATCTCCTACTTTTATTTCTGAAAGAGGTATATCTATAACCCCTTTTGGGGTTTTCAAATGGACGACTTTTGGAGTAAGTTCAAGAAGCTTAGTAATAGAACCTGCAGCCTCTTTTCTGGCCTTTGTTTCTAAAAATTTTCCAACAAGGACAAACACTATAATCATAGAGGCAGAATCATAATAAAGATGAAGAGGCAGGTTGTGTGCCTTAAAATAAGAAGGAAATAAGGTCACAAAAAAAGAATAAAAAAAGGCTGAAAGTGTGCCAATAGCAACAAGGGTATTCATATCGGCACTTTTTTGTCTAATGGCCTTATATGCACCAGTTAAGAAAGGAAGTCCAATATAGAATTGAACTATACTAGTAATACCTAAAAGCAGATGTGCCCTTACATTCCAAGAAAGTACTTTCGCAAAAGAAAAAAGCTCTGGCATTGAGAAGAAAAAACATATAGGCCCCAAAATTAATCCAAGGATGAGTCTCTTTTTAAGATGAATAAGTTCATCGTCATCTTTTCCTCTGGATTCTTCTACCCCTTTAAGTTCATAACCAAGGTCAGAAATTACTCTGTTTATTTCTGCAATGGGGCACCTACCGGTACATATAACCTCTGCTTGTCCTAAGGCAAAATTTACATTTACATCTTTAATGCCAGAAATTTCCTTTAAAGCTTTTTCAATTCTTCCAGCACAAACAACGCAACTCATGCCAGCAATTTTTATAATTGTTGAAGCATTAAGTGCATTATCTTGTACAATAGCCTCATAGCCAGCCTGAAAAACTGCTTTTTCTATATCTCTAAGCTTTTTTTCGCTTCCTTCATACTCTACAATGGCACTCTCAGATGCTAAACTTACAGTTGCATCCACTACTCCATCAACTTTTTTAATGGCCTGTTCAACTCTAGACACACAGGCAGCACAACTCATGCCTCTAATTTTAAAAAAGACTTTTTTAACTGCCATCTTGGATCTGTTTTTTACCTTTGAGGTAAAGATCTAGATATCTTTCAACAACCTTATCCCAGGTATAGTTTTTTAAAATTATCTCTATCGCCTGTCTTTGCATAGCATGTAAAAATTTAGGATCCTCATAATATACAGCCATAGCCCGTGAAATGGCAGAGGCCAACTCTTGTGGATCTTCAGAGTGAAAGACTATTCCGTTTACACCATCTTTTACCTTATAAAGTCCACCAGTGCGCCTTACTATTGGAATATTACCCATAAGTTGTGCGATAAAGTCAGTTAAGCCACAAGGTTCAAATCTTGATGGAATAATAAAAAAATCACCAGCAGAAAAAATCCTATTTGCAAGCTTTCTGTCATATCCAGCAAGAAAACACATTCTGCCCTTATTATTAGGTTGGCTTACCACCCATTTAAGATGGTCTTCAATTTCTTTTTTCCCACTTCCAAGAATTACTAAATTAAAAGCATTGTCCAAAGAAAATCTGCCTTCAAAAACTTGTGCCAATAAATCAAAGCCTTTTTGTTCACTAATTCTTCCTACTACAGTAAAAAGCGGAAAGTCTGGCCTGTATTCTAGGCTGCCAAATACCTCTATTTCTTTAAAAGGGCCATTTATAAACTCTGCTGCAGCTTCTCCTGCAGAAAGCATTCTTAATAGGCCCTTTTTACAGTTAAATTTATCTTTAAAATCGCCATTTATTGAATCAAATGCACAGGTAAGACCTATTTCATTTCCTCTTTTAGGATTATATTCCCAAACATCTATGCCATTTGTAATACCATAAAGTTCAATTCCCCTATCCTTTAATGCATGTCCAAGCCATCCAGTCATGGCATCTAATTCTGTTTCTAAAAGTTCCTTGGCATAGTGTTCACTTACTGTGTTTACCAACCCATAGCTTGCACCAGAAATTAAAGGGTCAAAAGAGCCATTTAATAGGCAGTGATATATAACCCTCCAGGGAAGTGCTGTTATTGACTTAACAAAAGGCAGGTCTGCTACCTCCTGATGATGTCCAATGCCTGCATTATGTATAGTAAGAACTGGGATACTTTTTTGAAAAAAATGTCTAAACCCATCAACTTCTCTAATAATCGCAGGAACTATTCCAGTATGCCCATCATGGCAATGAATTACATCTGGACAAATGCCAAGGGCTAAAAACAAACCAAGAGCTGCCTTTTGATGAAGGCAGTTCATTGCAAAATAATCAAAATGCCCTTCTCCTTTCTTTCTTGAAGGATCAATCTCCTCATCTTTTTCAGTATAAGTATAAATTCCATTTTTTTCCGAAAACCTATCTGACTCTATTAAGTAGATTTGTACTTTATCTTGCTCTTTGCTCCAAAAAGAAACTTTTTCAACTCTTTCTTCGTGAGCATAGTTCATATCTACTACAAAAGTTAAGTTCATCCTTTCAAAACCAAGCTCAAAAGGGTTTAAAAAGCCATACCGTGGAAGAACCACAAAAGGTTTAATGCCTTTTTGGGCTAGGCTAACACTTAGCCCCTTTACTACATCCTTGACACCACCAGCCCCTGCTATTCCACCATACTCTCTTGAAAGCATTAACACAGTCTTTGGCCACATTGTTTATACCTCAATATTTTTCATGACTTAGCTTGTTATTTAGTTTATCTTATCTATCATTGAAGATACCTTATGCGTGATAAAAACGAAATTAGAAAAATACCAGTTTATCTGATAAAGGGTAATGACAATTTAATCTCCTTTGTACCCAAAATATTAAATCCGTTATTACCTGCAAGCCTTTTAAATAAAACCGTCCTGGTTAAGCCAAATCTATTAAAGGGAAAAGATATTCTTGCTGTTACTTCTCCTTGGATAATCCTCGAATGTGTCAAATTATTAAAAGAAAAAGGTGCAAAAGTAATTGTAGCCGATTCTCCTGCCTTTGGTACGGCAGAAAGGGTGATAAAACAGCTAGGGATCTATCATCAACTCACAAAACTTGGAGCAAAGGTATGTACATTAAGAAGACCTAAAAAAGTTAAGATTAATGCTATAAATTCAACTGTTGGCATTAGTGAACTAGCTCTTAAATCTGATCTCATAGTAAATCTTCCAAGGCTTAAGGCACACTGTCAGATGGGAATAACCTGTGGGGTAAAGAACTTATATGGGACTGTAGTAGGTTTTAGAAAGCCACTTTATCATATGCTTTACGGAAAGGATAGGGAGACTTTTTCAAAACTAATAATTGAAATCAGCCAAAAACTTCCTTCTTGTATCACGTTGGTTGATGGAAGTGTTGCTATGCATAAAAAAGGGCCTACAGGAGGAGAAGCTATTAAAATAGGCCTTCTCGCCTCATCTGACAATCCCTTTGCCGTAGATACTGCCATTTATGAAATTCTTGGAGCAAGGCCAAATGAAATTCCTCTATTTGCTCAGGGAATAAAACTAAATATTCCAGGCACAACTCTTGATGAGCTTTATTTCCCGATTATGCACCCTAAAGATATACATCTTAATCCCCCTTTTATTATTCCCACAGTCCTTGATCCTATAACCTTTAGTCCTCTTAGATTTTTAAAAGGAAGGATAAAATCCGTAATCAGAAAAATAAATTAGACTCATAAAATTTAAAAGGTGAGAAATAAATGGATAACCCCAATATTAACAGCACATTATTTTTTAGCGCGCTGGAAGAAGGCAAAAGAAGACCCTATTACTCTAATATCAAACCGATACCGACTAAAATTTGGTTTACGTCTTTGTGGTTCAAGATTGTAAGTATGACAGAAAAATTTAAGAACAAGATCTATGAAGTTGAGCATCAACTTCATATAAGTAAAGCTCAAAAGAATGATTATTACAAAGAGATAAAAGAACTCATAGATTATTTTGATTCTGAATTGGAAAAACTAGATTGTATCTTAACCAATAAAGAATTATCCAACTTATGTTGGGGCTATATCTTCCGAGAAATTTTTCCAATTTTAATAAAAAGCAATTTTTTTAAGAGGGTATATTTTAAGCCTAAGGGTTATCCTGGTGACTTTTTAATGATGGAGGCAATTTACAAAAATATGCCAAATGGCGATGGATTGCTTGGAAAATTAATTGATAAATATTTTTTAAATGCACCAGCGGCACGTGCAGTTAGGGAAAGACGTCGCATGTTGTCAAAGTTATTGTTTGATTATTCTTCTAAAATTACAGAGAATTTAGACAATGAAGAAAAACTGAAAATAATGAATCTAGCATGTGGTTCCAATAGGGAACTATTTGACTTCTTATCACAATTTGAAAAAACAGTGGATATAGAATGTACATGTATAGATGCTGACAACGATGCATTATTTTATACTCAAAACAGTGTAGATATCTTTGAGCATAACGCATCAATTCAACTTATAAATGACAATGTAATCAAATGGGCAATTAAAAGGAAAGCACCTCCTAATTGTTACGACCAACATATAATTTACTCATCAGGGCTTACAGATTATTTAAATGATAAGCTATTTATAGCATTTGTTAAGTTATGTTATGATCTTTTAAGACCAGGGGGAAGAGTTATAATTAGTAATTATTCAATTAACAATCCTAATAAGGCATGGATGGATCATATATTTATGTGGAGATTAATTCACAGAACAGAAAAGGATATGAAACAGCTTCTGATGAAAGGCGGATTTACTCAACAGATTCAAACAATACATGACAAAGAAAAAGTCAACTTAATTGTCACTGCCATAAAAGAGGTCAGTTTTTAGCTACTATTTTATCTAAGGAGAACAAGCTATGGAACATATTGCTGTAACCCCTGATATGTTGAAAGTCTTTGTGCTCTTAATTGGAGCAATAATCATATTTGTATTTGAATGGCTTCGGGTAGATGTAGTTGGAATTCTTATAATGATTCTTTTACCTCTTACTGGAGTAATAAGTGCTGAAGAGGCTACATCTGGACTTAGTTCAAACGCAGTTGTTTCAATAATTGCAGTAATGATTATAGGAGCTGGTCTTAATAAAACCGGGGTTATGGATGTACTCGCAAAGAAAATCATAAAAATAGCAGGACATAGTGAGACTAGAATTATGGTAGTAATATCTTCAACTGTTTCATTTATTTCAAGCTTTATGCAGAATATTGGAGCTGCTGCACTATTTCTACCTGCTGTTACAAAGATTAGTCATGAATTACGCATACCAATTTCCCGTGTTCTAATGCCTATGGGATTTTCTGCGATAATTGGTGGTTGTTTGACTCTTGTAGGTTCAAGCCCGCTAATCATGCTAAATGATTTGATGAGTGCATGGTGGAATAACAATCAATCTCTTTTAAAGGGAGCAAGTTTTGAGCCTTTGGGACTTTTTAGTGTAACTCCAATAGGAGCAGCCCTTTTATTAGGTGCTCTTTTATATTTTGCCTTTTTAGGGCGTTTTATTCTCCCTTCATCCAAAAAAGATAATCAATCTCAAAAAGGTTTAACATCTAAAAAATTAAAAGACATTTATGAACCTACCCTTGACCATGCAATTTTGAAGGTACCTGATGATTTTACACCTCAAAATCTACAACAGCTAAGTTTAGGACAACAGTTTAATGTAAATGTTGTTGGAATTTTTAAGAAAACAAGTTCAAAAGAAAAGGTTGACCTCCTACCTGGAAGCGAGTCTCTAATTGGTCCAGGAAGTTTTGTGGCTGTTGTCTCATCTAGAGAAAACATTGAAAAACTTTCAGCCACACTTGGCTGGGAAGTTCTCGAAATAGAAGATGAATTTACAAAAAAATTTGAAAATGCAGACTATGGTATTGTCCAAGGTATTGTACCACCAGGCTCCTCACTTGTTGATCATACCATGGAAGAGCTTGATTTTAGAGATCGGTACAGAGTTAACGTGCTGGCAATTTACAGAGGAGACAAAGTTCTACATGAAACCCTCAGCCAAATAAAGCTTCAGGCTGGAGATGCTGTTCTCCTTTTAGGGCCATGGCAAAAACTCAGAAAAATAAGAAAAAATCTAGACCTAGTCTTTACTCAAGAACTTAAAGAGGAAGAACGTGTTCCAGAAAAGGCACTACCTGCCCTTCTGTGTCTGGCTTTGGCACTAATACTAGCAATGGGTTTTAATGTAAAACTCTCTATTGCTTTATTTACCGGGGCAATTGGTATGGTTCTTTTTAAGGTTATATCCATTGATGATGCTTACAAATCTGTTGATTGGATGACCATATTTTTGCTTGGAGGTCTTATCCCTCTTGGAGCAGCCTTTGAAAAAACAGGAGCTGCAAATTTTATAGCAATGAAAATAGTTAACCTAATTGGAGACTTCTCCACTTTAACTCTCCTTTTAACAGTAGGGATACTTACCTCTTTTTTCTCTTTAGTGGCAAGTAATGTAGGCGCAACAGTTTTGATGGTACCTCTTTCTATGAATTTGGCATTACAGGCAGGTATAAATCCAGTTCTAGCAGGCCTCACAGTTGGAATAGCTGCTTCAAATACTTTTATTCTGCCTACTCATCAAGTAAATGCACTCATAATGCGTCCAGGTGGGTATAAAACAAAAGATTATGTTCGTGCAGGTACAGGCATGACACTAATTTATCTAGCAATTATGATTACGTCTATAATGGCAATCTTTTAATATAGTTGAGATATTTATGTCAAAAAATCTTTTTTTATTTAGCTTTTGGACAATGCCTTTTTTATTTCTTCCTGTATGCCATCCACCATGTTTTCAGGGCTATGCGACTGGCTAATTGGCCTACCAATAACCAAATAATCTGCCCCGTTTTTTATGGCTTCATATGGGGTGGCAATTCTCTTTTGATCATCTTTTTCACAAGAACTTGGCCTTATGCCAGGAGTAACGATGTAAAAACTATCTCCAAGCTCTTGTCTCAATCTTTTTACTTCCTTAGCTGAGGCAACTATCCCATCACAGCCAAGCTCTACTGCTTTTTTTGCCCTTGAGAAAACCATATCTTCTACTTGACAATTGAGCCCAAGATTTTTCATGTCGGTGTTATCAAAAGAAGTAAGTACAGTTACTGCTAAGACCTTAAGCTTTTTACCCTTTATTTCATTGGCAGCTTGAATAATGGCATCATTTCCATGTATGGTAGTAAATAAGACATTCCTTTTACTGACTTGATAAACTGCTTTTTTAACAGTTTGTGGGATGTCAAAAAACTTTAAATCAAGCATAACCTTACAATTATTTTCAACAATAAAATCTACAACGTCCCAGCCTGAGGCCAGAAATAGCTCTAGACCTACCTTAAAAAAACGGATTCTTTTTTTAAGCCTTTTTATCCAAGTTATGGCCTCCTGTTTTCTTGGAAAATCAAGCGCAAAAATTATTCGTTCATTAAGCGGAATATCTCTTCTCATCATAAAATGTCCAGTTGATAAATAAAATTAGAGGAATAAGTCCAATTTTTAAATAATCCTTACCTGTTGCAAAAACAAATAAATATTTTTAGCTATAATTTCATAGCCTTTTGCATTTGGATGTAAACCATCAGGCAAAAAACAATAATTACATTCATCTATACCATAAAAGATGTTTTTGTATAAAAAAATGGGAAGTTTTTTAGACAAACTTTCATACATCCTTTCCCATTCTTCACTACCTTGACCTTTGAAGGAAAAACCTGCAACAATAACCTTCATATGTTTTTTTAAGGCTGCTGAAATTATTTTATTAAGATTATCCTCTGATCCTTCCACAGGAAGTCCCATAAAAAAATCATTTATGCCAAATTCTATAAAAAGTGTATCTGCTTTAGAATTTAGAACTTCATCTAACCTTATTAAAGCATTGTAGGTAGTGTCACCAGAGATACCAAAATTTATAGTTCTTATCTTTTTATCTGAAATCCTTTCAAGCACAGAAGGCCAAGACTTGTCTCTATCGACAAGGTAGCCTTCTGTTATGCTGTCTCCAAAACAGGCCATTAACATAATAATCTTATTTTGGACCTATTTTTAAAGCATAAAGTCATAATATGCCTTTTCAGAAATTTTATTCCACTCCACTAATTGTCTTTTAAAGCGTTGAAAATCTTCATTAACCTTCTTTGACATCTTATCCTTGTTAGCCATTTCATTTATTGTCTCTTCAGAAAGTTTTTTAAGCCCACTAAGTACCTCATCTGGGAAACGCAGAAGTTTTATCTTTTTATTTTTTAAAAGCTCTACAAGGGCTTGGGCATTTTTTTGTTCAAACTCTGAGAGCATATAAGCACTCATTTCTGCTACTGCTGTATCTATTGCAAGTTGTATATCCTTTGGAAGTGATTCGTATGCCTTTTTATTCATGATTAACTCAAGAGTGCTTCCTGGTTCATGCCAACCTGGACCATAGTAATACTTTGCTACCTTGTGAAATCCCATTCTAATATCATGATATGGACCTATCCATTCTGTAGCGTCGATCACTCCTCTTTCAAGTGATGTGTATATTTCTCCTGCTGGCAAAAGTGTCACCGCTACCCCTGCCTTTGTAAGAACCTTTCCTCCAAGACCTGGAATTCTCATCTTTAATCCTTTAAAGTCAGCCATTGTATTAATCTTTTTATTGAACCAACCACCCATTTGGACGCTTGTGTTACCTGCTGGGCGAGGCACAAGATTAAAATCAGAATAAACTTCCTCCCAAAGCTTTAGGCCATTTCCCTGATAAAACCAGGCATTCATTCCCTGGGCATCCATTCCAAATGGTATGGATGTAAACCACTGGGCAGCATTACACTTTCCAGCCCAATAATATGCAGCACTATGACCACATTGCACAGAACCAGATGAAACTGCATCAAAAACTCCAAGAGGAGGCACAAGTTCTCCGCCTGCATATACTTGAATAGTGAGTCTTCCTTGGGTTAGCTCCCCTACTCTTTTTGCAAAACGCTCTACGCCTGTTTGCAAAATAGGGAATCCTGGTGGCCATGAAGTAACCATACGCCATCTGTATTTTTTTTCAGATGCATATACCTTTGAAGTGCTACTAGCAACTTTAGAAGCAACTACTGCTCCAGTTAAAACTGCTCCCTGTTTTAGTAAGTCTCTGCGTTTCATTTCATCCTCCCTTCCAAAACTATTTTATGCATATATACGGCTATTAAAAAATTAAAGCAATAGTCCTTATTTTAAGTTGCACCTAAAAGGTATTTACCTTAAATTTCAAAAGAAATTTGTGGGAGTATCTAAGATATGCTGTATATTAAAAGGTGGTTATTCATTTTTATAATACTATTTTTCATGCTTGATGGCCAAGGACTTTGCGTTAGCTATTATATTGCTCCTTCTCTTGAAGTGCCAATTAGAAGAGGAAATGACTTTTCAAAAAAGATAGTCGCCATATTAAAAGATGGAACAAAAGTCGAACTTATTGAAGATGATGGAACATGGGCAAAAATTAAAACACCCAAAGGAAAAGAAGGTTGGATTTTAAAGAGATTTCTCACAACTGAACTTCCTCCTAAAATGCAGGTAGAAAAATTGAAGGAACAAAATAGAAAACTCTTAATAGATTATAAAAATATAAAGGAAAAGTTAAAAGTTTGCTCAAACCAAGGAAGTAGTTGCCAAGAAGAATTGACAAAATGCGTCTCTCAGAAGGAACAAATAACTAATAAATTCGAGACATTAAAACAAGATGCAGCCAATGTAATTGAAACTAAAAAACTTCTCATGGAGACGCAAAAGGCACTTGAGATAGCTAATGCAGAGCGCATTAAACTTAAACAACAGCTAAATTCCATACAAGCTAGTACTAATATTAAATGGTTCTTAGCTGGTGGAGGGGTTTTGTTAATTGGCTGGATTCTTGGTCTTATAACAAATAAGAGGAAAAGAAGACGTCCAAGTTTACTTTAAGGTATGAAAAGAGAAATTATACGATCGTGTCCAAGGTGTGGACAAAAGGTAAAATTTTCTGAAAGTCCTTATAGGCCTTTTTGCAGTAAAAGATGCAAAATGGCAGATCTTGGCTCATGGTTAAAGGAGGAGTACTGTATCTCAACATCAATATTTGAGATAGTAGAAGAGTCTAGGCAAAAGCCACAAGTTAAATAAAAAGAGGGAAACGCCATGGGTGTGGATTATGACGTAATAATTTTAGGTTGTGGACCAGCAGGGTTGCAAGCTGCGATTCATGCTTCTAGAAAGAGGGTAAGTGTACTTGTCCTTGGAAAGCCAGAGGCAAGCAGCCTCTATAAGGCACATATTGAAAATTACTGTTGTATTGAAGGTGTTAAAACAGGGAAAGAACTAATTGAAGCTGGAATAAACCAATGCAAAGGATTTGGTGTTGAGTTCTTAAAAGAAGATGCAGTTAAGACAGAAATTGGTCCAGACAATACCTTTATTGTTGAAACAGAAACAGGAAAAAGGCTTACAAGCATTAGTCTAATAATGGCAACAGGAGTAAGTAGAAAAGGCCTTGGCCTCAAAGGTGAAAAGGAACTTGTAGGAAAAGGAATAAGCTATTGCGTAGATTGTGACGCCAACTTTTATAGAGAGGCAACTGTTGCTGTATTTGGAAATGGCAGTGCAGCAGTTCATGGTGCATTAACCCTTAAAGATATTGCCTCAAAGGTTTATCTGATAAGTACTGGTTTGGAAGTAAGTGATGAACTAAAAACGGTTATTAAGGAGTCAAATGTTGAAATATTTATTCCTCACAAAATAAAAGAGCTTATTGCTGACGATGCTCTTAAAGCTATAATTCTTGATGATGGAACTAGGCTTGAAATTGATGGACTTTTTATTGAACTTGGAGCAAAAGGTGCCATGGAACTTGCAGCTTTTTTAGGTGTAGAGCTTGATCCTGAAAAGTTTACCCATATTGTGGTTGACAAAAATCAGGCTACAAATGTGGCTGGAATCTTTGCGTGTGGAGATATTTGCGGACTTCCATATCAAATGGCAAAGGCAGTAGGAGAAGGTTGCATTGCTGGTATGAGTGCAGGCAGTTATTGCCAAAAACTAAAAAGGAGTGCTAAGAAAAAATGATTCTAGAAGAATTTATAGTTGGTCCACTTCAGGTGTG
>CAYMRT010000003.1:0-4129 GCA_964392885.1 uncultured Desulfobacterales bacterium
AGCTAAATCTTCATACTAAAAAAGAGCAAGTTTTAAATCGGGAAGTGAGCGAAGGAAGCATTCCAAGAAATCAGTTCTCTTTAAAAAGCTATATGGATTTGCCATACAATCTGCAATTAGACACTCTCTTATTTTATGTAGATGATATGCCAGACCTTAATATCCCTTCATATACCAGATTAGATATAAGACTTGGGTGGCATCCTATAAAAAATCTTTCTCTCAGTTTAAAACTAGAGAATTTGTTGGATAACCAGCATCCAGAATATAAAGACATAGGAGACTTGTTGGCATCAGAAGTACCTCGAAGTTTTTATGGAAAGTTGACGTGGCATTTTTAATAAAAAGACATAGTCATATCAGCAATAGCTCTAAAAAATATACTGCTATAATTTTAACCTCTCTCGTGTATTTATTCACAATTTTAGCCATAACTGTATTTGTTTATGCTGGTTTTAAACCAGATCAGATAAAAGCAGCGTATATCTACAATCTTCCGAATTTTGTTCATTGGCCAAAGCTTAACAGAGAGGCAAAGAAAAAAGCTTTTGTGATTAATGTATTAGGAAATCATTTAATCGCTCATTATTTAAAAATATTGACAAAGGGAGAAGATATAAAAGGCTTGCCAATTAAAGTTAATCTTATCGAATCTGCTTCTAAAGTAAGTGAATGTGATATTTTATTTGTAGATAAATCATTTGAAGCTCAGTTGGATATAAAGCAGCTCCAAAATTTGGCACAAAAAGGAACACTTACTGTTGGTGAAAGTGTTAATTTTTTATCAAAGGGCGGTATGATCGGACTAGTTCCGGAAGGGAAAAGAATTGTAATAGTTATTAACACATTAGTGGCAGACCAGGTAAAAATAACCTTTAGTTCAAAGTTAATGAGAGTGGCAAGAATTTTTAAAGACAACAGCTTGGTAGAAAAATGATAAAGCTTGATTTTAAAAACCTTTCTTTAAAGAAAAAACTCACCTTAATAATTCTTGCGACTTCTGGTCTGATGATATTCATAATTTCAGTGATCTTTTTTATAAATGAAGCAATATCCATTAAGAGATTTGTAGAACATAATATTTCTGCTATTGCCAAGATAATAGCAAGAAACAGTACAGCAGCTCTGGTATTTGATGACAAAGATACTGCTAAAGAACTACTTCAGGCACTTGAGACAGAACCGCATATTGTTGCTGCGGCAATCTATGATAAGAATGGAAAATTGTTTGCTAGTTTCAGCATTTCAGAAATAAAAAACTTACCTTTAAGAATAGACTTTAAAAATGCCTTTAAACAACAGCAGCGGTTTTCATCTGACTTATACTTTTGTTCAAAACATAATAGAAGCTTAATGTCTGACTACCTCGATGTGCTAACCCCAGTAAGATTAAAAAAGCGTCTGATTGGTGCAGTTTTTTTTAGAGTTGATCAGAGATGGATAATTTCACATATTAAATTATTCGCCTTGATGATCTTAGGCATAATGATTTCATTAACTGCAATTTCATATTTTATCTCTTCCAGAGTTCATAAAATTGTCTCTGAACCTATTGAACAGTTGGCTCAAACCATGCAGAAAGTTAAAAATGAACAAGATTATTCTGTTCGAGTATCAGTCGAATGTGGCAATGACGAACTGGGAATGCTTATGGAAGGCTTTAATAACATGCTAGAGCAAATTCAGGAACGTGATAGGAAACTTGAAGAAAATAGTGAGCAATTAAAAAGACAAGTTGTTTTAAGAACTGAGGCATTAAAACTCAGCGAGGCACAGAAAAAGAAGCTATTGTTTCAAAAAAAGATTCAACAGGCATATAGCGAATTAGTAAGCCGAATGAACTCTATTGATATAGATAATATGTTAGATACCTTCCTCAAGCAAATATCTGAAGTGGTGGATGCCTTATGGGGCAGTGTATTTCTTTGGGATCAAAATGCACAGAAACTTTTACCTAAAAAATATTACAAAGCCAGTATAATTTCTGACTGGACAGCACAAAATCCTTTATGTGTAACATATTTGGAAAAAACAGCTCAAAAAAAGGCATTAGAGGCATTTGAAAAAAAAGAATTAATTAGTGAAGAGTTAGAAAAAAAACCTGAAAAAGGCATTTTTTCACCATTTGAACTAATGGCTTTCCCACTTAGATTTCAAAATAGAGGTATTGGAGTTCTTGTACTGGCGTGTACCCAAAAACCAAATGAATATACATTAACATTTTTACAAAACTCTACACGCCAACTAGGGGTAGCTCTTCATAATGCCATGACATTTGAAGACCTTGTTAAGAAATCGGCTGAACTAGAACATAGCAACTTGGAATTACAAAGGGCATCTAGAATGAAAAGTGACTTTCTTGCCAACATGAGCCATGAGCTAAGAACCCCATTAAATGCCATAATTGGATTTTCAGAACTGTTGCTTGACGGACATCTCGGAGAGATTAATGAAGTACAGAAAGAATACTTGTCAGATGTGCTTGAAAGTGGTCGTCATTTGCTATCTTTGATAAATGATATTTTGGATCTTTCAAAGATAGAAGCTGGTAAAGTGGAATTGCTTCCAGAAAAAGTACATCTTAATGATATATTGGAATCAGGATTTACTATGATTCGCTATAAGGCAATGAAACACAATATTGAACTGATCCTTGATGTAGATAAATCCGTACCTGAAATAATATGGGCAGATCAGCAAAAACTGAAACAAATTGTTTATAATTTAGTTTCAAATGCGGTAAAATTTACTCCTGATGGCGGTAAAATTGAACTTACAGCCAAAAAAGTGGCAAACTCATGGCTTAAAAATAACGTTCCAAAAGAATTTCTAGATGAAGAACTCTTATCTTCTTATGATGAAGATGATCAATTTCTGCTAATTTCTGTAAAAGATACTGGTATAGGGATTTCAAAGGAACATATTACAAAAATTTTTGATGCATTTGAACAAGTGGACTCCTCTCGCTCAAAAAAATACAAAGGTACAGGCCTTGGACTGGCCTTATGTAAGAATCTAGTTAAATTACATGGAGGCTTAATATGGGTAAAAAGTGAACTAGGCAAAGGAAGTACATTTTACTTTACGATTCCTTTGCAAGGCTAGCTTTTTAGCATAGTTTACCAACTAAAATTAGGCAAGCAGTTCTTTTATCTCTTGCATATCTTGAAACCGTTTAAATTCTTCTTTTAAGATGATAAATTTTTCCATAATTTTTTCTATGTCTTCCATCTTAGCTGTTTTTTCAAGTTCAAGAGCGATTTGAGATAGTCTCTTTGCCCCTACATTACCTGCTGATCCTTTTAAACTATGAGCTAAACGTGTTACAGATTTGGAATTATTTTCTTGAATAGCTTTATTGAGTTCAGTAATCAGATCTGAACAGGTACCTAAAAACATTTGCAAGACTTGTTTACCCAGTTCAAGATCATGCATGGTCCTTTCAAAAAAATCGGCCTTATCAAAAATAATTTCTTGCTCAGTATTGTGAGCTGTTAGATTGGAATCTGCCGTTTCTTTTTTATCAACCTTATTTTTTTCATCTGATTGTTCATCATTTGCCGATACAGGAAGCCACTTTGTAAGTACATCAATAAGCCTTTTGGTATCTATAGGTTTTGTCAAATAATCATTCATACCTGCATTAATACAGTTAGATACCTCTTCTTTAAAAGCATGTGCAGTTAGCGCTACAATTGGAATATTTTTATCGAGAACCTTTGAATCAGGTTGTCGTATTGCTTTAGTAGCTGATATGCCATCCATAACAGGCATCTGAATATCCATTAATACTAGGTCATATGGTATAGCTTCTAAAACCTCCAAGGCTTCTCTTCCATTATTGACTACTTCCGCCCTCAATCCCAGCCGTCTTAACAGGCCTGTTATCACCTGCTGGTTTACAGGGTTATCTTCTACCACAAGCACACGTCCTTCTAATTTTATATGGCTTTTACTGTCCTGGGTTTCAAAGGCATCATCCTCCCCGCTACAAAAACAACCCTCTGAACTAGGATCTCCCTTTTCCAAACATATAGTGAACCAAAATGTGGAGCCTTTTCCAACCTCACTTTCGACGCCAATGCTTCCACCCATTAACTCCACCAATTTTTTTGAAATGGCCAGGCCG
>CAYMRT010000004.1:0-5908 GCA_964392885.1 uncultured Desulfobacterales bacterium
CTGCCTCTTCCATTACTTTAGTGCCGTCTTTGCCTTTTATTATAAAGCAATTAGCTATTTTATTTTTAAAGAGCTCATATAAATTTTTTGCTTCTTCGCCAATAAATATGCAGGCTTTAATGATTGGCTTGTTTCCATTAGGTTGGCTTAAGAACTCTATTAATTCACTAAAGTTTTCTCCTTTTCCCTTTCCACCTGCAATTAATATTATATTGTTTTTTAATGCGGAAATAGCGGCTTTAAGGGCGTGGATGTTTGTAGCTTTAGAGTCATCTATGAAGCTTATTTCACGAATTTTTTGTACAAATTCAAGCCGGTGTTTCGGCAGTGCAAATTCATGAAAAGCCTTTTCGATTTTTTCTTTTTTATTACTGAGTGCCCTTGCACATATAATAGATGAAATTAAGTTGTCGAGATTGTGTTCTCCCTTATGTATTTGCAACCACTTTGAAAGATTATATTTTTCTATATTATTAAAAATTTTTAAGGTTAAGATTCCATATTCTATTGAGCTTACAAGCTCTTTTAAAAAGAACTTTTGTCCATTTATATTTTTTCCAAATGTTTCTATTCCTCTTCCAATTACAGAGAAATCTCCACGGTCTTGAAATGAAAATATCTTTAATTTAGCTTCTTGATATTCTTTTAAATCCTTATGCCAGTCTAAGTGATCAGGTGCTATATTTAGACATGCAGCTGCCCTAAATCTTGGTTTTTTTATGCCTGAAATGTTTAACTCTGGAAAATATGTTAGCTGAAAGCTGCTTATTTCTAATACTGCACAAACGTCATTTTCGTTTTGATCCATTAGATCAAAAAGAGGCGGAGAGATGTTTCCTGCAAAGACATTTTTTACACCTATTTTTGAAAGGATATGTGATGTTAAAAGAGTAGTGGTGGTTTTGCCGTTTGTGCCTGTTATGCCAATTAATGGCCCCTTCCATATAGAGGCGGCAAGATACAATTCTCCTATAACAGGAAGATTATTTTTTTGAGCCCTTTGAATTATTGGATGGCTTGGTTTTATGCCTGGGCTTACAATAATGAGGTCAAAAGTGTTTAACTCTCTATCTGAGACTTTTTTACTAGATATTATTGAGCGTCCTAAAAATTCACCCTTTTGTCCGTCATCAATTAGACGAATAATGGCTTTTTTCTTATTAAGCCATTTTGCTGCGGCTTTTCCTGCTACTCCGAGTCCTAATATTGCAATTTTTTTATCTTTAAAGTTCATTGTCATTATCTAAGCTTGAGCGTACTAATAGCGACAAGTCCAAGTAATACAGAAATTATCCAAAATCTAACAATAACTTTTGGCTCCGGCCAACCAAGCATTTCAAAGTGATGATGAAGCGGAGCCATTTTAAATATACGTTTGCCTTTTGTAGCCTTAAAATAACCAACTTGCATTATCACAGAGAGGGCTTCTGCTACAAAAATGCCTCCTACTATGGCAAGTAATATTTCTTGCTTTGAAATAATTGCAACGATTCCTAATGCTCCTCCCATTGCTAGCGAGCCAACATCCCCCATGAACATCTCAGCGGGGTAGCTATTGTACCACAAAAAGCCAAGTCCTGCTCCCACCATTGCTCCACAAAAGATTGAGATTTCTCCAACTCCAGGCACATATGGTATTTGAAGGTAATGGGCGAGTTTTGAATGACCTGCTAAATAGCAAAATAAAGTATAGACGGCAGCAGAGACTACAAAAGGTCCTGTAGCTAATCCATCTAGGCCATCTGTAAGATTTACTGCATTTGATGAGCCTGCAATTACAAAGTAGGCAAAGATAAAATAAAAAAGTCCTAAATCAGGTTGAAAATTTTTAAAAAACGGAACGCTTAATTTGGTATCCCAGTGTCCACTAGTAATGAGAAGAAGCATACAAAAGCCAATCAATACGGCTTGTATTATGAGCTTCCATCTTCCTTCAAGACCTTTTGGGTCTTTTTTCTTTATTTTTAACCAGTCATCTCTAAGGCCAATGGCGGAAAATCCAATTAGTATTGTTAGGCAGATCCAAACATAGATATTTGTTAGATCTGTCCATAAAAGAGTGGATATTGAAATTGCTCCTGTTATTAGGATTCCTCCCATGCTTGGAGTTCCAGTTTTTTTAAGGTGACTTTTAGGTCCATCATCTCTCACTACTTGGCCAAACTGCATGTTTTTTATTTTTTTTATAAACCATGGGCCTAGAAATAACGTTATGCAAAGAGCTGTAATTGCAGCATATATTGTCCTAAAAGTAATGTATCTAAATACATTAAAGGCAGTAAAATATATATGTAATGGATATAAAAGATGATAAAGCATTTAGCTTATCTCCAATAGTCTTTGTTTTATAGGTTTAATGAGTTTATCTAGTTGAACACCCCTTGATCCTTTAATGTAAATTAGTTTCTTAGTGCCATTAAAAAATTGGCTGTGATCTTTTAATATAAATTCTTTTGCCTCAGAGATATTTTTAAATACCTTTATCTTCTTAGAAGAAAGGCCTGCCATTATGGCGCCTTTTTTTATATGGGAAGAAAACTCTCCAATGGCAATTAAAAGTGAAGGATTAATTGTTGCTGCAAACTTTCCTATTTCGACATGATATTTTTCAGTATTGCTACCAAGCTCAAGCATATCGCCTAAAAGCAGATTTTTTTCTAGGGCTTTAAAGCTTTTCTGCAAAAAGTTCATGCCGGCTTTAACAGATATGGGATTAGCATTGTAAGTATCATCTATTAAAATCCAACCATTTCCAATATCTTCAACATTCATTCTCCCCTTTGGAGGTAGCGTATTTAATATGCCCTTTTGAATTAGCTCAATGGGAATATTAAGATTTACCGCTGTAGCAATGGCTGCTAGTATATTTTGTGCATTTACTTCACCAATAAGCTTGGATTTAAAATTGTACTCTTCATCATTAATCTTTACTTTTAATAAGAGACCATCTGAGGCATAAGTTACGTTTGTAAGCAAAACATAAGCGTTTGCACATACTTTTTTAAGGTTTGCTTCTTCTTTGCCATAGGCAATTATATTTTTTGCTTTTGTCCTTGAGAGGTTTTCTAGCACCAGTTTATCATCTGCGTTTACAATTGCAGTACCATAAAAGGGAAGGGCTTCAAAAAGCGCTCCCTTTTCATTACTTACTCCTTCAAGAGAGCCTAGTCCTTCCAGATGTACTGGCGCAATGCATGTAATAAGAGCTATCTCTGGACTTGCTATTTCAGCAAGTCTTTTTATTTCTCCAGGTAGATTTGTGCCCATTTCAAGAACAGCCCATTCCACTCCTGGCTTCATATCGAAGATGGTAAGTGGGAGGCCAATCAGATTGTTGAAATTGCCTTTTGTAGCGTGGGTGTTAAAAAAAGTTGAAAGTATATTAAATATGAGTTCCTTGGTTGTTGTTTTACCACAGCTTCCTGTTATCCCAATTACTCTTGCACCAATAAATTTTTTATACCATTTTGCGTATTCACCTAAGGCATAAAGTGTATCCTTAACGGAAATTATTGGGAAATCATTTAATGTTTTCGCCTCATTGTCTTCAACTATTGCTGCAACAGCACCTTTTGATATTGCATCTTGAACAAATTGATGACCATTAAATTGCTCTCCTTTAAGTGCAAAAAATACTTGGCCACTATGTATATTTCTACTGTCTGTTGATACACCTTTTATGGGTAAGTCAATATATTTTTTTTCACACTTTCCAGATGTGGAATTTACTATGTTTAATATAGTTGGATTTGCTTCTGGATTTACGTGTGCCTTTATTTCTAAGGCGTCTTTTAACTCTTTTTTATCGGAAAATGCCACTTTTTTATTGCCAATTATTTGATAATTTTCATGACCTTTTCCACTTATAAGAACAACATCATTTTCTTGTGCAACAAAAGAAGCAAAATAAATTGCCTCTTTTCTATCTTCAATTATTCTAACCTTTGATAAATCTTTTGATGAAATGCCTGATAGCATGTCTCTAATTATGTCTTCAGGATTTTCAGTCCTTGGATTGTCAGATGTGATTATAGCAAGGTCAGATAAATGGCTTGCTATTTGGGCCATCTTTGGTCTTTTGGCTTTGTCTCTATCGCCTCCACAGCCAATAACTGTAATAATTTTTGCTCCTTCTTTTTTTATTTTTTTTAGAGTAACAAGAACATTTTCAACAGCATCTGGAGTGTGCGCATAATCTACAAAGCCATAAACTTCACTTAAATATATAGGTTCAAGTCTGCCTGGAATACTTTTTAGCTGATTTATTCCATTTTCTATTGCACTAGAAGATATGTTTAAGCTTAGTGCTACAGATATGGATGCAAGAATATTATATAAATTATGTAGGCCAATTAACTTTGTATCGATATTAATTATATTTTTATTTGCACTGATTTTACTTTGTATGCCTTTTAGTGATAGTTTATAAGAAATTGGATAGACATCTGCTTTTGTATTTATTCCATAAGAGATTTTATTTTTGCTTGTAATATGTTTAAATAATCTTTTTCCATACTTATCATCAATATTGATTACGCTGTAGTTAGGTTTAAACCTTGTAAAAAGAAGCGATTTTGCCTTAAAGTAGTTTTCAATATTTTTGTGATAATCTAAATGATCATGAGTCAGATTTGTAAAAACGCAAACTTCAAAATGACATCCCTCAACTCTACCTTGAGATAAGGCATGAGATGAGATTTCAGAAACTACAAATTCAACATCGTTGTCCAGGGCCTTTTTTAAAAAAGCATGAAAGCTTAAAACATCAGGTGTTGTTAATAAAGAGGGGCTTTTTTTTTGAAGTATCTTTTGAAAAATTGTACCAGAGACAGCACTTTTTTTATTTTCTGCATTTAATATTGAATCAATTATAATGCTACAGGTTGTCTTTCCATTTGTTCCTGTAATTCCAATAACTTTAATTTTTTTACTAGGATTTCCAAAAAATAGTGAGATTACTTCACCAGCTGTTTTTTTGATATCATCAGAGAAAAGCACAACTGCCTGATTCAAAATTGTGCTGTCCAAAGTTTTAATACACTCTTCTGGAATCAAAATGGCCTTTGCCCCTTTTTTCAGGGCCTCTTCTATAAAGTTACACCCATGACTGCTGGTTCCTGGAAGCGCAATAAATAGGCTCCCTTCTTGAGTATATCTAGAATCTATTGAAATTGATTTTATATGTAAGTCTCTAAAATTTAAACTTTTTATATCTTGCAATTTGTCTGTTAAAAGGTCCTTTAATCTCATTTTTCAACTTTCACAGATAAGGACACATTTCTTAGTAGTGGAGATATCTTGGCCTGCTCTTGGAATTTGTTTTTTGACTTTGCCTGTTCCGCTAATTGTAGGTGTCAGGCCCATTTGAGTAATTATTTCTAGGGCACTTCTTAAAGACATGCCCCTTAAGTCTGGCATTTTGTTTACCCCTTTCAGTGTAAGATCTTTTTTAGAAGCATATAGTGTAAGAGGTTTATTGGGCTTAAATTCATAGTGAAACTTCAACACATCACTACCCTTTTTAGCAAGAGATACTATTTTTCCAATAGTGCCTCTTCTTTGTTTGGGATTTTTTCTTGCATCGAAGATAACCGAGATATAACCTACTTTGGGCTTATCTTTAGGCCAAAAGCCAAGGCCTAATACCTCATATCTTTTTTGGCCATTTATTTCTCTTTGAGTATAAGAGGCAATAGATGGACCTGAGTTGTCCCCAATGATTTCTAAGAGTTTTTTTGTATTTTGAGCCCTTGTTTTATCTATCTCAACAAGTTCTTTTTTTCTTGTTAATGAGCTATTCATGGCGATTTTAGGCGTTAAGTGGTAATTGACTGTAATCAGACGGCAGAATGCAAGGAGTGCCTGTAACGGTGTGGATTTTATCGGATTAGTGATTAGCTCCGTCATA
>CAYMRT010000005.1:0-8993 GCA_964392885.1 uncultured Desulfobacterales bacterium
ATTGTTTTGGCAAGGTAAATTTTTTAAGAATTTTTTTATTGTTTTGTGCTCTTGTTTTATTATTTAGGTAGCTTAAAGGCATAACAAGAATGAGTTTGTAGGGGTAGTTATTATGGAAGAATTTAGATTTGGCTGGTGGACAACAGGCAGGGATCAAGCAGCAGTAAATCTTTTTAATGTAGTCTGGAAGGCTGTGCAATCAGGAAAGATTAAAGGCGATTTTAGTTATATCTTTATATCGCGACAAAAAGGAGAAGGTGAGTTTAGCGATAAAATTATTGAACTAAGTGAAGAACGAAACATTCCCATTATATCTATTTCTGCAATTAAATTTTTGCCAGAGTTAAGAAAAAGAGATAGAGATAAATGGAGACGGCTTTATCATGAAAAAGTTTTTGACAATATAGAAAGCTATGGAAGCCTTTTAGCTGTACTTGCTGGGTATATGTGGGTATTAAGTCCACAGATTTGTGATAAGATTTCTGCAATTAATCTACATCCAGCCTTGCCAAATGGCCCAACTGGCACTTGGCAAGAAGTCATATGGAAGCTTTTAAAAGATGATGCAAACGAGACAGGTGCAATGATGCATTTGGTAACTCCTATTTTGGACAGGGGGCCTGCTATTACATATTTCAAATTTCCAATTAGAGGTTTAGATTGGGATGAGCTTTGGAAGGAATTTTATACATTGAAAGAAAAAAAAGGCTTTGAATATGTGAAAGATAAGGTCGGTGAAGAGCTCAAACTCTTTAAAAAAATAAGGTATGAAGGTGAAATAAGAGAACTTCCGTTGATTGTGCAGACTCTTTGTTCTTTTTCAACTGGTCAGCTTAAGGTGGGAAAAGGTGCAATATTTGATAAGTACGGAAGCCCATTAAATACGCCTCTTGATTTAACAAGGCAAGTTGAAATGGAATTGAGGGATTTTAATGAATATTGAAATAGACGCACTTGATGAAGGCTTTGTAATAAATAAGGATTTTAAAGAGATATTTTTCCAAAATGATTTGCTTGCTCCAGAAAAAATTTGGAATATCAAGGACGAGCCAGTTAAAAAGTTGTTAAAGGAGCGTGCAACAGGCCGCTTTTTTCTAAAAAACAAAAATGGATGCAATATCGAGTTTTACATTAAACGTTATACTCCTATTCCAATAAAAAAGAGAATAAAAGATCTTTTTTCCTTAAAGTGGGATAATTTTGATGCCTATAATGAATGGAAGGCACTAATAGGATTTCATAAAAATCAGCTTCCAACATTTATTCCTGTTGGTGTTGGGCGTATAAAAAAAAATAACACCTTTTTGATTACATTAGGCCTAAAGGATTATTCTAGGGCATCTGACTTACTTGCCACTAGGAAAGAGTTAGAGCCTAACATGCGCAAGAGAATAATTTCAAATATAGCATTTTATACAGCAAAGATGCACAAGTGTGGTTATGCTCATCAAGATTTATACTTGGTACATTTTTTTATAAAAGGGGAAGAATACACCCCCTATCTTATTGATCTTCAGAGGGTAATATTTCAAAAGAGGCTTAGAAGACGATGGGTGGTTAAAGATCTAGCCCAGCTTCTTTTTTCCTCAAAATTGGTCCTTAATGAAGATGAAATAACTTTTTTATTGGATCAATACTGTCATTTTATTGGTTTTGATATAAGAGATGATAAAAGACTTTTTTCTGCAATAGAAAAAAAGGCACATAAGATAATGAAGCGATATAGAAGGGCTAGCAATTAAGCTTTTTAAGGGCCTTTTTTGAGAGTTCAGATATACTAACTTTTTTTAGTTCATTTTCAATAAATAGCTTGACAGATCTATTATCTGAAAGATTATCGGCAATTTGATTGCAAAATTTTTTATTTCCTCCCAAGCTAATGGCAATGATAGCAAGAGCTTTTGATTGAGGATCTTGGTCAGAAAGATATTTCTCTAAGATATTTTCTGCCTGTATTTCTCTAAATATTTCAGGATGACTTTCTGCAAGTCTATAAAGCCCCCAAAGTGCTCCTCTTCTAAGAGGCAAGTATTCGAGGAAATTTCCCTCTTCCCATACATAAGATAGAAGGATCTTTGAGTATTCAGTTGCCAACTCTTTACTGTTGGCCATTGCTTCTGCCATTGCCTCAGGGGCTCCCCAACCTATTCCTCCAGATTCATCGTTTAGACTCCACATGAGTCTTCTAATTATGATCCTTGCCTGTTCTAAATCATTTTGGGCTATTGTAGCTACAACCTTTCCAAAGGCTATAATCGCAAGCCATCGTTGTATGGAATCTTCATTATAGAAAGCCCTTATTAAAGGGGTAATTAGTTTTTTAGGGGGCGTCTTTTTTATAAATTCCATTAAAGGCAGAAGTTGCCCTTTTTCTAAGACCTTGTGCAACTTCTGCCCTATTTGTCGATTAGTTAATTGCATATGTTAGTCAATAGGTTCCATTTCTTTGCCACAACACATTGGTATTGGTTCGCCTGCTTTACAGTTTTTATATTTATTGCAGATAGCGCAAAAATATGTGCAATCTTCTTCAACCTTTTTATCTGAATAGGTGGTTTGGCCTCCTGGTACACCTTCAATATGAAATCTTGCCACTTTGTCATGGCCAGGCACATAATTTCCCATAGGGACTATTTTTTTATTATCACCGTAACAATCAACAACTACTTTCCAGAGTACTTCAAGAGATGCTTCCTCTTGTGGATTCTCTGGCATAAATTCTACTACATTTCTGTCAACTACTATTTTCATAAAAGTACTCCTTATATTTAATTTATTTAGCCTCTAAGGCCTCAATAATTTTTTCTCCCATTAGCTTTCCGGCTTCTTTGCATTTTTTAAGTGCTTCATGATCAGGTACATATTTAACCTTGATTCCCTCGTGAATGAGCTCAAATTTCCATTCTTCCATAGCCTTGTTCATATGTTTTACTGCTTCTCCACTCCAGCCATAAGAACCAAAGGCAAACCCAAATTTCTGTGCTGGTCTTAATCCTCTCAGATACATAAGAAACCCAGCCATCCTTGGTAAAAGACCGTTATTTAATGTAGGACTGCCAAGACAAATTCCTTTAGCATCAATGATATCTGTAACTATCTCGCTTCTATGATTAACGCTCAAATCTAAAAGCTTTACACTTACTCCAGTAGATTCAATGCCATCTGCTACGGCTTTAGCCATCATTTCTGTGCTATGCCACATGGTATCATATATAACCAAGGCTTTTTTAGTTCCCCTGTGATGTGACCAATTTTCATAGGCTTTAAGTATCTTCCCAGGGTCCTTTCTCCAGATAACGCCATGATCAGGAGCAATCATGTCTATTTCTAAGCCCAATTCAGCAACATTTTTTAAGAGCTTTCTCACCTGTGGTGAATAAAGATATAAGATGTTGGCATAGTATTTTTTAGCCTGATACATTAGTTCAGATTGATCCACTTGATCATCAAAACGTTCACTGGTGCCGAGATGTTGTCCAAAAGCATCGCTTGAAATTAAAAGTTTTTCTTCAGGAATGTAAGAAAACATGCTGTCTGGCCAGTGAAGCATTCTGGTCTCAATAAAAGTAATTGAGCGTTTACCTACCGAGATGGTTTCTCCATTTTCTACTACATGATATGGCCAGTCAGGTCTATGGAAGTGATCAAGTAGGTTTTTATACCCCATTTTAGAGCAAATAATCTTTTCAGGTTTAACTAGCTCCACAATTTCAGGTAAAGAGCCGCTATGATCCATTTCTACATGGTTTACAACAATGTAGTCTATTTTCTGCGGATCTGTTAAAGTTCTAATGCGATGTACTAGATCTGAACATAGATTCTTTTTAACTGTATCAAACAGAACAGTCTTTTCATCAAACATCAAAAAGGCATTATAGGTTGTACCTTTATAGGTAGAGTAGCCATGAAAATCTCTTACCAGCCAATCAACGGCTCCAACCCAAAATATATCTTTTTTTATTTCATAAACTTGCATTTTAACTCCTCCAAATGGTGTTGCTTAAACTGGCTCAAACTGATCTTTACTTGCACCACAAATGGGGCATGTCCAATTATCTGGCAGTTCTTTAAAATCAGTGCCAGGATCAATTCCTCCGTCAGGATCTCCATTCTGAGGGTTATATACATATCCACAAACTGTACAACGATATTCTTTCATAAGCTTTAGCTCCTATTTAATTAAAATTTGTTTATTAGGGGGCCCTAAGGCCCCTTTTAACTCCAAAAGAAGGGCAATAAGAATTTACTCGCTTGTAGGAATTGGAACAGGCAATTGTCTTTGGCCAAGTTCCCTATCTACCATAAAGAGTCCACCACCTTTTCCATCTGATCCACCTGCCAGTTTTAATTTTTGCACAACTGCATTGGCAGATGCTTCTTCTTCAACTTGTTCGCTTACAAACCATTGAAGAAAGATTTGGGTTGCATGGTCTTTTTCTTCTATTGCCAAATCCATAAGGTCATTAATTAGACTTGTTACATACTTTTCATGTTCTAAGGCATGCTCAAATACCGCAAGTGCTGAATCCCACTCCTGTTGGGGTGCTTTTATTTCTTCTAAAAGTACTCTACCACCTCGTTCAACCACAAAGTTGTAGATCTTCATGGCATGAATCATTTCTTCTTGAGTCTGTGCTTTCATCCATTGGGCACATCCTTCAAGATCAATGCTTTCAAAGTATGATGCCATTGAAAGATAAAGATATGCCGAATATAGTTCAGCATTTATCTGTGCATTTAAGGCCTTTTCCATTTTTTCACTAAGCATTTTTAACTCCTCCACAGTCCATGAAGATTACAGTAAGCCCGTGCAGTAACTTCTGTTGCCTCTGTGCAAAAACTGGCTTCAGGTTCTTGACCTGGGCTCAGAAATGCCCTTTGTGAAGTATTTCCCTCAATTAATTCTATCCACTCAATATGGTGTTTTTCTTCCATTGGATGTGCCGCACTGCCAACTTTTACTTTGTAGCCCCCGTTAATTTTTTCGATTACAGGAACGTGCTTTTCCTTTGAGGCATCAACGGTGTTTTCTTCCATAAGAACCATTGGTTTACCACAGCAGACAAGTTGGCCTTTGCCTTCATGGATCATTTCCACCATGTTGCCACATATTTCGCATTTATAAACTTGCATCTTTTGAGTCATGATTAATCTCCTTTTGTTTATACTACTTTTATTTTAACAGGCTCACTAATCCACTTACCGTGTAAATTACAGTCGGCTATTGCTTCAAGTGTCGCCGACTCGTTAAGCCTTATATTGAAATGGCCATTTGGAGAAGTGAGTCCTCCAGTTTCATTTTCTATTTCAGTAACTTTTTTACCATTAACAAGAAGGGTGATTTCTTCTATCCAGTGACCAGGAGTAGATGGATGTTCAATTTGAAATCCTACTCTTACTTCAACATTGAACCACTGCCCCTTCTTTACTTCATTAGGAGCAACAATTAAGGGAACATGTTTTTTTTCAAGTATTGATGGGCTTTTTTTATTAATGAGCCTGTGAAGCCCTTTTTGGGCTCTGGCAATATCAATGTTAGCCATGAGTGCAATTGTTCCTACTGCCAAGCCTTTTACAAATTTGCGTCTTTCCATGGCTCACTCCTTGTTGTTATTTGATAGTTATTATTAACTTAGTGCTATTTACCAAAATCGGTCTGTATTCTTCCTCTGGTAATTTAAAAAACTTCCCCACAGAACTTGGAATTTGTGAGTAAAAAATGTTTGCAGTTATAGTTAGCTTGCCCTTTGGTAGATTAGAAGGAAGTTCCCATATATAATTTTCGATCTTAGTCTCTCTTGGCCCTATGCGATAGTCAACTAAGGTATTATTTTTTGTATACCATTGGCATATAGTCATTCTGCCTTTTGGATCAAAAAATGGCTTTCTAAATATTCTTGCTCCATCAGGCACATCTCCATCTCTTTTAAGACCTTTAAAATCTTTAATTTCCATTATTTCTCCTATTGCTTGATAGGTGAGTGCCTTGCTATTTGCAATGGTATATTCTTCACCCTTAAAACCTTTTGCCTTAACTGGTATGTGATAACTTTTCCCATTGGAGTCGATTGCCCATACCTCTAGCCAAAGCATCCTCTCTTCTGCTGAACCAGATGGAATCGGATGGCCAACTTTTCCATTAAAAAGCTCTGCTCTTAACTTTAGAGTATCTCCTGGTGAAAGTTCATTTTTGTTAGCATATAAGGCAATATCAACTGCTCCACTTAGTTTTGCAGGGGAATGTGATCCCTGAAAAACATGGTGTGCAATGTCACTGTGTTTTTTGCCCATGGCAGTTGATTTACCTGAGGCCTTATGCATGTGACAGTCTTGGCACTGTACCCCTTCTTTTGCATATGGTCCTTCCTTCCATTCCCTATAAGTTGATTTCACCCATGCCCCGTATGGGCTTTGTTCATCGTGACAAGTTGCACAGAATTCGGCAGTTTTGTGAAATTGACTAAAGCGATTTTTGTGAAATGGAGATTTTGCATCTTTTCTTGGTCCGTTTTTTACCTTTCCAGGCTCAATGTTAAAGCTAAAGTTAAATGGGTCTTTTTCGCTTGAGCCAGTTATGCTATGACAGACTTCACAAGATACTCCTTCATTTGCTCTGGTATTTTCTTTTGCAGGTTTAGGTGGAATATCTCCGCTTAAAAAGGCTAATGGACCATGACATGCAATACAGCCTGCTTTTACTCCTGCAACCTTTGCAAGCTTTTTAGAATGGGGTAATGCAAGTTTAAAATATTCTACCTGATCCCACTCATGAGTGTAGCTTTTTGACATCATGCTGTCTTTCCATTCTTGATAAATCTCTTTGTGACACATGCCACATTTTTTGGGTTGTGCAAAATCATCATACTTATGGCTGCCCATCTTTGCTCCAAAGGCAAATGCTGGCACCATGAAAGTTACGAGTAGAAACACCACTAGTTTTTTCATCTTTCCTTCCTCCTAAACAGTTATTTTTTAAGTTTAGGGGCAGAAAACTGCCCCAATTTTAAAAAACTATTTTGCGTGCTTGCTTAAATATTCAGATACACCTTCAAAGGTTGGCTTCATGGCCTCTTCACCAGGCCTCCAGTTTGCAGGACATACTTCTCCATGGGTTTCATGGTATTGAAGAGCTTCAAGGATTCTCAGGGCTTCATCAATGTTTCTACCTAAAGGAAGATCATTTACAAGTTGATGCCTTACAATGCCATCTTTATCGATGAGAAAGAGGCCTCTTAATGCAATGCCAGCATCTTCTAATAATACTCCGTATGATAGCGAAATCTTTTTAGTTAAATCTGAAACAAGTGGATAGTTAATTCTTCCAATTCCTCCCTTTTCTACTGGCGTCTCTCTCCAGGCAAAATGGGTATAAGGTGAGTCAACAGAAATACCCAGCACCTCGCAATTTTTCTCTTTAAATTTCTCTACCACCTTATCCAAGGCGATTATTTCTGTTGGTCAAACAAAGGTAAAATCTAGTGGATAAAAGAATAAAAGTACATACTTACCCCTATAATCTGAAAGGGCAATGTCTTTAATAGAGCCATCTGGCATAACCGCCTGAGCTTTAAAATCAGGGGCCTCTTTAGTAACCATTACACACATTTTACGTCCTCCTTTCTCTATTTTTTAATTAAAAGTAATCACCATATCTCTACAAACAACTCAAAATGCGCCTTGGCATGTGCACAGGCTGGGCATTTTTCTGGTGGCTCATTGCCTTCATGGATATATCCACAGTTTCTGCAGCGCCACTTAACTGGCTCGTCTCTTTTAAAAACCTTTCCTTCTTCAATATTTTTTGCAAATGCCTTATAACGCTCTTCATGAGCCTTTTCAGCAACAGCAATTGCCTCAAAAACACAGGCTATTTCATTAAAACCCTCTTCTTTTGCAACCTTGGCAAACTCTGGATACATTTGGGTATGTTCATAATTTTCGCCTGCAGCAGAGGCCTTTAAATTTTCGAGGGTATTTCCAATGACCCCTGCAGGAAAGCTTGCAACAATCTCTACTTCTCCACCCTCTAAAAATTTAAAAAGCCGTTTTGCATGTTCCCGCTCTTGATTAGCTGTCTCCTCAAAAACTGCTGCAATTTGCACATATCCTTCTTTTTTAGCCTGACTTGCAAAATATGTATATCTATTTCTCGCCTGAGATTCTCCTGCAAATGCCTTTAAAAGATTTTGCTCTGTTTTAGTACCTTTTAGTGATTTCATCTTCACCTCTCTTTTTTGCTATGCACCAATAGCCTGTTTTCCAGCATCTGTTATCTGATATTTGCAACGTGCTGGACTCTCTAAAAACCCCTTTTTCTTAAGGGCGCTTATTCTACAGCTTACAGATTTTGACGGCATTCCAGTTGCTTCAGCAATGTCTTTGGTTGCCACAGGGCCATCCATTTGAGCAACTGCCTTTAATATTTTTTCTTGCTCTTCAGTAAGCTGTCCTTTTTTTGAACCACATTTGCAACCCATGTCATACCTCCTAACTATATTAATTGATTAATTTATTTGCTTTTTCTTGGCATTCTGGACAAAGTCCACAAAATTCAAATCTATCTTCAAAAATTAAAAATCCTTTTGGATCTTTTATGATTTTTTTTATTTCTATTTTTTCATCAAGTTCCACATCTGAAATTTTGCCACATTTAATGCAAAATATATGGCTGTGGGGAGAAATGTTCCCATCAAATCGTTTTTGGCGGCCACCATATTCAAGCTTGTTAATTATCCCAGCCTCTGACAACTGTTCAAGGTTTCTATAAACTGTTGCAAGACTAATTCTAGGAAGTCTTTTTTTAACAACTTCATAAAGTTCATCAGCAGTAGGATGTGTTTTAAGCCTTTTAAGCTCTTCTAATATTATTTCTCTTTGATTAGTAATCCTCATTAAGTATTATATCCTTTTTGAAAATGATTATCATTTAAGTCTAAATTTTAATAGAAGATTTTTGTTTGTCAAGAAAAAAGATAAAAAAAATCCAATTTATA
>CAYMRT010000006.1:0-4680 GCA_964392885.1 uncultured Desulfobacterales bacterium
TTGTAACCAAGTTTATCAAGTACTTGGCGTGCACGCTGCAAAAGAGAGGGGATCCTTTCAACGCTAAAAACCATTTTGGCTAACTCTGCAAGTATGGCAGTCTGATATCCAGAGCCAGTACCAATTTCAAGCACCTTTTCATCTCCCTTAAGCCCTAGCTCTTCTGTCATTCTTGCTACAATATAAGGTTGAGAGATAGTTTGGCCTTTGCCAATGGGAAGAGGAAAATCTCCATAAGCCTGATTCCAAAGGGCCTCATCAACAAAAAAGTGTCTTGGTACCTTTTTCATTGCATCAAGAACGCGTTTGTCTTTTATCCCTCGACGGGCAATTTGACTTTCTACCATCCTTTCTCTTGCAATACGGAAGTGATCATTTGGGAGCGACATAGTAAATCACCTTTGACACATGATTTAAATAAAAAGTAACTTCAATGACTTCAATTTCCTTATGGCCAAAGAATTGCCCAAGGAGTGGAATTTTTTTATAAAATGGGCTTATGTCGTGTGCATAGTACCATCGCTCTTCATCATCTTTGTCTTTAACAATATAATCAGGCTGCCCAATAAGCTCAGTTACCTTTTCTTTGGTTTGTCCTTTTTTAATAATGGAAGCATCTATTGCAAGATGATATTGCTTTTGTGCACAAGATGAAAGCTGAAAACAAAAAAGGCCGATAAGAAATAAAAGTAAAAGATTTTTTATTAAACTCATAAAAAAAACACCTATTTTTTTATTAGACAATAAACTATTGTTTTGATCTTTTCAAATATAACCAAATAGATAGAATTAAAAATTAACTAATGTTAAAATCATGGAGTAAATTATGAGATGCAAAAAATGTGGATTTATTAGCTTTGATTGGCTTGATAACTGCAAAAAATGTGGCAAGTCTTTAAGTGAAGAGAAACAGCTTATAGGTATCTTTTTTAACGATGAAAAAGAGATTAACTGGTTTAGCTTAGATAGCGTACAGCCAAGAGAAGATAATGGCAAATCAGTTGACATATCAAATATTGATGTCCCAGATATTGTCGAAAATGATGCTCACTCTGAAAATATAATAGAAGAGAACGAACTTGCACAAATAGCAAACAATGAAGATTTTCAAAAGGCATTGGAGGAAATCGCTAAATAGAGATCTTTGATACAAAGATTAAGGAATTGACATATGGAGGAACAGGGCTTGGCTATTTGCCTAACGGAAAGGTTGTATTTGTTCCCTATGTGATTGATGGGGAACTTGTAAGATGTAGTTTGTTTAGAGAGAAAAAAAGCTGGGCAGAGGCAAGGCTCCATAAAATACTAAAGGCATCATGTGAAAGAACAAAGCCATTTTGTAAGCATTTTACCCTGTGTGGAGGGTGTCACTATCAACATATTTCTTATAAGGCCCAATTAAGTAAAAAATATCGCCTCTTTTCTAAAATAATAAAAAAAGTAGCTCCAGACATTAAAGTTTGTCCGATAGTGTCTTCTTCTTTTTCTCATTATAGAAATAGAATAAGGATTTTTGTGGAGGGAGACTCTATAGGTTTTTATAAGGAGTCTAGTCATGTAGTGCAAAACCTCAATAGTTGCCCAATAGCTACAAAGGCAATTAATGAAGGAATAAAAAACGTAAAAGAAGTTATTAATCAAAATTTTTATTTGCAAAGCGTTATAAGAGAGGTTGGCATATTTTCTGATGTTTTTAACGGGTTGTTTTATCTTTTTAAGTTAAAAAGTCATAAAAATGATTTTAACTTGCGCCCCTTAATTTCATGTAAAATAGATAAAAGTAGATTTGTTGTAAGTTATAAAAACTATGACAGGAAAAGCGCATTCTTAAAAGAGTTGCAAGATATTTGTTTTTACAAAGGTGAATTTGCACCACAAGGGATCTATTGCAAGATTGGTAGTTTTTACCAGGCCAATTTTTTGCAAAATCAGAATTTAATAAAAAAAGTAGTGGAGCTTTGTAAAGATATTGGTGGCAAAAAGATAGTAGAATTTTTTTGTGGAGCAGGAAATTTTTCAATTCCTTTGGCCTTATTGGGGTTTAATATTATCGGTTTTGAACTTGATAAGGGGGCTATTATAAGTGCCCAAAATAATGCATCTAAAAACTTATGTGAAAAGAGAGTTACATTTAAAAGAAGAGATTTAGCAAGATACGACTTCAGTGACCTAAAAAATGAAGATGTAGATATAGTCATTTTAGATCCACCAAGAACAGGAGCCAGATCAATCTGCAAAAGACTTCATCTTTTGGCTCCAAAAGGTATAATTTATATTTCATGTGATCCAATGACTCTTCAGCGGGATTTAATGGAGCTTATAAAGACAGGTTTTCAGCCTACTGTTACTATTCCATTTGATATGTTTCCTCAAACTTATCATATAGAAAGCGTTACTCTTTTAGAAAAGAGATAAATTCTAAATTTCAACTTGTGAATGATCTCCTATCATGAGCCTTAAAGCACCTCTTAGGTTGTTAGATTTTGTTACCTTAGCATTTCTTCCAATAAGACTGTCTTCAAGGCGGACAACTCCTCGTACTTCCGAGTTTTCAAGTATTACTACATGCTCAATAACAGAATCTATTATTTGGCTTTCATCTCCTATGCTGCTAAAAGGGCCAATAAACGAATTCTCAACTGTTGCATTTTTGCCAATAATAACTGGCCCTCTTATTGTACTATTTGTAATCTTTGCTCCCTTTTCAATATGAACCCTTCCTTCAATTGTTGACTTTTCATCTACATCTCCAGAGATTTTCCTAACTGTGTACTCGTCAAGAACTGTGGTATTTGCAGCTAAAAAATCGTCTTTTTTCCCTGTGTCAAGCCACCAGCTGTTTAAAATCTCTCCTTGAACTTTTGCACCTTTTTCTATTAGGGCCTGTATCGCATCGGTAATTTCTAATTCTCCTCTCCATGAAGGTTTAATAGAGTCAATTGCATCGTGGATTTTAGAAGAAAATAGATACACTCCTACCAAGGCCAAATTTGATGGAGGATTTTTAGGTTTTTCAACAAGCTCAACAATGTTCCCCTTCTCATCAAGTTTTGCCACGCCAAAGGCACGAGGATCTGATACCTCTTTTAAAAATATCATGCCATCAATATTTAATGATAAAAATCTATTAACTGCCTCTTTAATACCAGATCCAAGAAGGTTATCGCCTAGGTACATTACAAAGTTTTCATCTTTCAAAAAGTCCTTTGCAGTCTTAACTGCATGTGCAAGGCCAAGGGGTTTGTCTTGTACAATGTAGGTAATTTTTAAATCCCATTTGGAACCGTCTACAAGATATTTTCTTACTTCATCTTGAGTTTCAGGGGCTACAATTACTCCCACATCTTTTATCTTTGCCTCTCTTAAATGATTCATTACATAGCCAAGTATTGGCTGATTAGCAACTGGAACTAGCTGTTTTGCAATTGTATGGGTAAGTGGTCTAAGTCTTGTTCCTTTCCCTCCACTTAAAACAAGGGCTTTCATATTGCTTGTTACTCCTAGTTTAATATTCTAAAGTAGCCATTCTTTCTTCATTACTCAGTATTTTCAAGGAAATTTTTATAACGTTATCAAAGTCTTTTTCGCTTATATATTCTGCCCATTCTATGATTATAAAAAATCCTCTGTCAATGTATTCATAAAGTCCTAGTTCAAAAACATCTGCATTTTGTCCAAGTCTATAAAGGTCAACATGGGCAAGTGGAGGCGTAGTGTTGTATTCATGAATTATTGAAAAGGTGGGACTTGATACGTTTTCCGGTTTTTCGCCGAGTTCTTTTGCTATGAATTTTGTAAGTGTCGTCTTTCCAGATCCGAGATCGCCATAAAGCAAAATGACTGTTCCTGGATTAACCAGCTTGGCAACCTGTTTTGCTAACTGCTTGGTATCCTCTAAATCTTTTAATACAAGTTCTTTTTTCATCGGAAATGATGTCTTTATTTAATTAATCTTCTTTTTAAGAGAAATATTGCAATAATGGCAAAAAAAATACTAAAAGCAGAAGTTATAAAAATTTCAAGGAATGTTTTGTTAATTGGAAAGATGTTTCCATAACAGAGTTTTCTTGAAAGTATAACTACATTTGAAAGGGGTAAAACTTCCAAAATTTCTCTTATTGGTGAAGCTATTGCTTTTAAAGAAAAGAATATGCCTGAAAAAAGAAAAAAAGGCGTAATTATAAGCGATGTAAAATAATTAAAGAAGTCGTAATTAGTTGCAACTGCAGTCATAATTAGCCCAAAGGATGAAAATATTATTCCTTCTAAAAAAAGGAGCGGTATCATAAAAATTGACCACCAAGAAGGAATCACACCAAAAAGAGGTAAACTAAAAAGCATTATTAGGCCTGCTATTAATCCTTTTGTAGCTCCCCAGATTATCTCTCCAATGGCAAGTTCATAAATTGAAATGGGTGTCATAAGTATGGCTTCAAATGTGCCCTGGGTAGATAGTCTTGTATATGAACCGTATGTAGCTTCAAAGGCAGATGAATACATTACTGCTGAAGCTACTAAGCCTGGTGCAATAAACTTAAGATAAGGAAGCCCTTCAATTTCAGGAACGCTTTTGCCAAGACCGTACCCCATTGCCAAAAGAAATAAAAAAGGCTGGCCAAGATTACCTATTAGGCTTGCCCTTATATGCTTAAGCCATACCTTAAAATTTCTATACCATAC
>CAYMRT010000007.1:0-8121 GCA_964392885.1 uncultured Desulfobacterales bacterium
TATATAGGATAGATCATTATCTGGGGAAAGAAACCGTTTTAAATCTTATAGCACTAAGATTTGCAAATTCCATTTTTACTTCAAACTGGGACCACAACACCATTGATCATGTACAAATTACAGTTGCAGAAGAGGTTGGGATTGAAGGACGCTGGGGATATTTTGACAAATCAGGACAGCTTAGAGATATGGTCCAAAACCATCTGATGCAAATCCTCACTCTTATCGCCATGGAACCTCCTGTACACCTGGATGCTGATAGCTTAAGGGCGGAAAAACTTAAAGTTTTAAAGGCGCTTCGTCCAATCACTGTTGAAAATATAGATGAAAAAGTAGTTAGGGCACAATATGGCCCAGGATTTATAAAAGGCAAAAAAATAGCAGGTTATCTTGATGGAGAGGATGCCAACAAAGAGTCACGCACAGAGACATTTGTTGCAATAAGAGTAGATATTGACAACTGGCGATGGGCAGATGTGCCATTCTATCTTAGAACGGGTAAGGCAATGACAGAAAAACGCTCTGAAGTTGTAATAATTTATAAGCGTCAACCTCATAACATATTTCAAAAGGCATATGCAAATCTTCCTCCTAATAAGCTAATTATAAGACTCGAACCTCATGAAGGAATTGAAATAGAGATTTTAAATAAAGTTCCAGGGCTTGGTAAAGGGCTAAAGCTTCAAAAAACACTTCTTGATCTATCTTTTTCAGAAGCTTTTAGAGGAGAACGCATTCCAGATGCATATGAAAGGCTCTTACTAGAAATAATGAGCGGCAATCAGGCACTGTTTGTACATAGAGATGAAGTTGAGCTGTCATGGCAGTGGATAGACTCTATCCATCAGGCATGGGAAAAGGCTAACAGCCCTTTAAGAACCTACCCTGCTGGAAGTTTTGGTCCTGCTGCTTCAATCTCTCTCCTTGCAAGAGACGGCAGAGAATGGGAAGAGTAAAAGCCGGTATGAATTTTTTAAGATTTAGAGACAAAAAAGAGCTGGCTAATGCCCTTGCACAAAAAGTTGCATTTCTTCTTAATGAATCTCTTTTAAACCAAAAAAATGCCTCAATTGTAGTCTCAGGCGGGAAATCTCCCATAGAATTCTTTAAAAGTCTTTCAAAGACAAAAATCAATTGGGAAAGGGTCTTAGTTACCCTTGCAGATGAACGCATGGTAGATAAATACAGTAAAGATTCAAACGAAAGACTAGTTCGTGACTATCTTTTAAAAAATGAGGCTAAGTCAGCAAAATTTATATCTCTAACTCTAAAGACCTGCTCAAGTCTTCCAAGCCCTTTTGATGTAGTAGTGCTTGGAATGGGACCAGATGGCCACTGTGCATCTTTGTTCCCATGTGCAAAAGAACTTAAAGAGGCGACCGACTTAAGGTCTAAAAAATCTTGTATTATGATAACCCCTTTAAATGCACCTTACACAAGAATTACTTTAACATTGCCCCGACTTCTTGATGCACGGCACATTATCTTATCAATAAATGGAAGGGACAAAGAAAAAGTCTTTAAAAAAGCCCTTGAAGATGGCCCTAACATGGAAATGCCAATTAGATACTTTTTAAGACAAAAAGATATACCATTATCCATATATTACTCCCCATAAAATTAAGATTAGGATTAGAAAATGAACTACTTAGTAAAAGAAGTAACTAAAGACATTATAAAAAGAAGCAGAAAAAGCAGAGAAAAATATCTAGAGAAATTGGAGCAAGAAAGATTTCTATGCCAAATCCCGCAAAGAACACTACTTCCCTCTAGCAATCTTGCCCATGAACTAGCTTCTTGCCAAACTAAATATAGAAATAGACTTTCAAATACAAAGTGCGCAAACATAGCAATAATATCGAGTTATAACGAGTTAGTATCTTCTCATGAGCCCTTTAAAAACTTCCCAGAAATTTTGAAGCAGGCAGTATTTGAAAGCAATGCAGTTGCCCAGTTTGCAGGCGGAATCCCTGCAATGTGTGATGGGATAACACAGGGGCAACCAGGGATGGAACTAAGCCTCATCAGCAGAGATGTAATAGCCATGTCAGTGGCAATTGCCCTTTGTCACAGATGTTTTGACGGGGCATTTCTTCTTGGAGTATGCGACAAGATTTTCCCTGGCATGTTAATGGGGGCCCTTGCATTTGGTTACATGCCGATGCTTTTTGTGCCTTCAGGACCTATGAAGTCTGGCCTGCCTAATAAAGAAAAGGCAAAAGTACGAGAACTTTTTGCCTTAAAAAAGATTACTAAAAAACAAATGCTTGAATATGAATTAAAGGCATATCACAGCCCTGGCACCTGTACTTTTTATGGTACTGCAAATTCAAACCAGCTTATCGCAGAGATGTTAGGCCTTCACCTTCCTGGCTCTTCCTTTGTCAATGCCGACACTCCATTAAGAAAGGCATTGACACGGGAAGCAGGGAAAATACTTGTAAAAATACTGCATGGAGAAAATACAGATCAATTTGCTATTGGGAAGATCATATCGGAAAAATCTATAGTAAATGCAATGGTAGGCATCCTGGCTACAGGGGCATCTACAAACGAAACCATTCACCTTGTTGCAATAGCAAAGGCAGCAGGAATAATAATAACCTGGGAAGACTTTTCTAAGCTATCAGATATAATACCGCTAATTGTGAAAATCTATCCTAATGGTCCAGGAGATATCAATTCGTTTCAAAAGGCAGGAGGAACGGCCCTTTTGTTCAAAGAACTTATAAAAGGCGGTTTTCTTAATGAAGATGTCCAAACTATTATGGGTAAAGGTCTGTCAGCATATACCAAAACTCCATTTTTAAAAGGTGACGAGCTTTCATGGGGAACGTGTCTGGATGAATCAAAAGATCCAACCATCATCTCATCAATTGATTTTCCATTTGACAAAAGAGGAGGTATTAAACTGTTAAAAGGCAACCTAGGAAAGGCTATAATGAAGATTTCAAGCCTAAAATATGGAGAAGAGACGGTAGTGGAAGCTCCAGCACTGGTTTTTGAAACTCAAGAGGAACTTGAAGAGGCCTTTAAAGAAGGAAGACTGGATAGAGATTTTATTGCTGTAGTCCGTTTTCAGGGGCCAAGGGCTAATGGAATGCCTGAACTTCACAAGCTAATAACCTATTTATCCATTATAATGGATAAAGGTTATACAGTTGGCCTAGTTACTGACGGCAGGCTTTCAGGGGCCTCTGGGAAAGTGCCATTTGCAATACACCTTACTCCAGAAGCGGCTGCCGGAGGGCTTATCTCAAAGGTAAGAGATGAAGATTTGATTAAAATTGACGCAAAAAAAGGCACCCTGGAACTCAAGGTGCCTGAAGACGAGCTAAAAAAAAGAGAACCTGCTAAAAAACAAGAGTTACAACAGCTACCTGACTATGGAAGAAGCCTTTTTAAAACCATTAGAGGAGCTCTATCTGGCGCTGACAAGGGAGCCACTTCCATATTTAACTAATTTTCTAAGCTTTTTACTAAAGCTAATAGTTCCTTAACAGTTGTTTGAATATTATTTAAGAAAAATTCTATTCTCTCTTTTCTATCTGCACCTTTTATTGACATTTCCTTTAATTCTGCGGCCATTTCATGCAATCTTCTATGAACGCTATCAATTTTTGCCATTATCTCTGAAGAAAATTCTTTACTATCAAAATAGTTATTAAGCCAATATCCCATAAAACATTTAGTGGGATCAAGTTCCACCTCTGGGACCTTATCTTCCATTATTGCAATCCTTATATTTTCCATCCATGTAAAATGTGCCAAAATTGCACCCATTAAAGCAGCACGCGGCATGGTATAGTGAGATACCTTTTTTAATGTTTCTTGATCACTGCGATATAAACTTGATATTTCATTTAACTGTGTAGAGAAAGACTCTATTACTGAAACTGTCGTATTTATAACATCTGCAATGGCAGAAAAATCATTTGCCTGTTCAGCAAGCTTATGTGCCTGGGTTTCTAAGTGTCTTACCTTTTCAGCACCTTCTGCAACAGATTGATTAATCTCTGAAACAGTAGCTGTTTGCTCCTCAGCAGCACTTGCAATGGTATTTGTAAAATCGTTAACTTGAGATACGGTTTCAGTTATTTCTTGAACAGAAGTTACTGCCTTAGAAGTACCACTCTGAATTGCCTGAATCATCTTGGTTATCTCTTCAGTAGCTTCGGAGGTTTGTTTTGCTAGTTCTTTCACCTCGTTTGCAACAACAGCAAAGCCTTTCCCAGCCTCTCCTGCTCTAGCTGCCTCAATAGTGGCATTTAATGCAAGAAGATTAGTTTGTTCTGCAATGGAGTTAATAACCTGGATAATTCCCCCTATCTTTTCAGAGTTTTCTCCAAGCTCTTGTATAACCTCATTAGTTAGCTGGGCTTTTTCTTGGGCGTCGTTAGTAGCCCTTGCTGATTCAGCCACATTTTGTGCAATTTCGTTAGTTGCCTCTGTAAGCTCTTGGGTAGCATTTGCCACATTTTCTAAAGTGGAAGCGGCCTCAGTTGATGCAGATGCAACCTTTTCTGCTGCACTGTCAATATCATTGGCTCCCTGAATTACAATATCATTTACATTTTTAAGTTCTTGGACGGTATATTTAGCCCCTGTTGCCTGCCTTTTAAGAAGGCTTATAAGATGACCTGTAGTATAGACTATGTTATTGGCCATCTTACCTATCTTCTTTATTTCTGAGGCACCTTTTGGTCTAACAATTTTGGTAAAATCACCATGAGTTATATCATTTAGGATTGAAAGCGCGTGTTCAAGAGGTGCATTCAAATTAATCTTAAGACCTATATAGGCAAGAATTATAGCTACAAGACAAGCAAATAACGCCAATATAACATTTTGCATTATTTGCTTTTTCATATTGCCATAAAGCCAAGAAAGATCTAAGTACTGTACAGAAACTCCAGTAGGTTCATTTTTGTAGTCTTTAAGTTCAATGCCAATAACTAAAAAGTTATTAAACTGTTTGATTACATGACCTTCAGCTATAGCCTTTTCAAGAAAAGACTCATCCACTACATTATCAATCTTAACAGGCACATCGTTTAACACTGTGAAACGACCGAGACTTTTTAATACTTCAGTGCTCGCAGTAGATTTAATCTTTTTTAAAGCATAGATTTGAACAAATCCGTTAGTCCTTTTTTCAAATGCATTAACAACAGATGCCAAATTAGTTATTACTTCAACACTTGCTATAGGCTTTTTGGAATGTTCATCGAATATTGGCGCAACTCCTCTAATTGCAAGCCCTACCCTTCCAGCCTCAATACCTTTTACCGGAAGACCTGTATTTAATACGTCAACTACTGTCTTTCTAAAGCTTGATATATCGTCTCCAAACTTTTTAGGCTTCCATACACGCAAAAAAGATTTACCAGGAGGGAGATGAAAGTGCACTTTTATCTTAAACTTGCTCTTTTTATTTGCAGCATCAATCACTGGCTTTATTGTCTCATATAATCTCTCTCTATCATTATTTAAAATGGCACTTTTAACATCTTTCATATTTGAGATAAAAGTGGCAATTACCAGATTTTCAGAGGCTATGGCATTGGCTTCATCGAGCAGCTTTTCTGCATTTTTTAAGGCCTCTTGTTGAATAGCATCTTTTTTTTCATCTGCAGAAAATTTGACTTGAACAATTTGAAGTGCACTAAGGACTACAATTATAATACTTATGCCCAACAACACTCTAAACAAAAGGGAAGTGTCAGAATAGAACTCCTTGATCTTTTTTAACATAAGTATCCCTCTCCTTTCGGTATATATCTACTTTACTTATCGAGCAGAAGATCTTTTTCTTTAGAAGAAGATGGGGCAGGCAAGGCATTTGACAGAGCATCAACGCATGGCCATAGTCTTTTCAGTTCGTTAATAAGGGCCATGGCCTTACTAGGACAAGGACCAAAAGGGGGCAATATCTTTAATCTTAAAAGCATATCACCTCTTTTGCCTGATTTATCAATCCAACCACGCTGTTTAATCCGGATAAATCCTTCTCTATTTTGACCTGGTTTTATAAAAATCTTCTCAGGGCCATCTATTGTATTGATGGTAACATATCCGCCACCCAAATGTGTCCAACAATCAATTGTAACAGTGGCGATTATGTCTTTCCCATGAATAATCCAATTGTCTGGAATTGTTACTTCTACTTCTACAAACAAAGGGGTTCTGATATGCTTTTCTGGATCAAAAGGGCCCTCACCTGGAAATTTTAATATGTCTCCATTTTTAGTGCCTGGAGGTATAGTTATCTCTACCTTTCTTATCAGCTTTATAAACCCTCGTCCTTTACATCTAGTACATGGCTCTATATCTTTATATCCCTTTCCACTACATCTTTGACATATAACCCTAAGTTCGCGTGTCCCCCAAGGCAAAATTCTATAACCACGACCATTACATTTTGGACATGGCTTTTTAGCACCTTTAGCAACGGAACCTAAACCTCCACATGTAGGGCAAAAATCCTCTCCATCGCTTATCTCTAAAGATATTTTTGTGCCTGTTAGTGCCTTTTCAATTGGAATTTGGACAAAACAAAAGGCCCCTTCTGGAGCGCCTTGTCCTTTTTTAACCGGGATGGAAGAATAAACAGGCTTATTTAATTTAATCGGATTTGATTTTAAATATCTGTCTTTTAAAAGGGTATAGGCATCCTTTATGGCCAAAAATCGTTTAATATTGGCCATTGTTTTACCGCATACATCAGGATGCCATTTTTGGACAAGTTTTCTATAAGCCTTTTTTATCTCATCCAGACTTGCTCCAGGTGATACTCCAAGAACAGAATATGGATCTGGATCATTATAGGTCATCTTAACGCAATCTTTAAATCGCTTTAGTTAGCACTTCCAGCACTCCCTTTATTCTTTTTCTCTTCAGGTTGCTCCAACGCTTTGCTGTCTAATATAATAAGCAGCTTACTATCAAGTTTACAAACCTGACTTACGTATCTCAAATTTATTCCTTCAATCATATCTGGAGGTGGGCCTATTTTTTCCAATGGGATAGACATAACATCTCCAATGCTTTCAACTAACAAACTAACAGGCTCTTCTCTTTGGCCCATTATAACATTATTTAGCTCTTTAGAATCCCTTGGCTGAAAATCTTTGGTATCTAACCCTATTCTTTTGGCAAGATCAATTGCAGTCAATATTTGTCCTCTAAGGTTTACCACTCCAGATACATATTCTGGAGCCATAGGAACAGGTGTAATGTCTAAGGCCTTGTTTATCTCTATCACATCATCTATTGGCAATCCAAAAAAATGCTTACCATAATGAAAAGTAACAAATTGTGCAGTATCTATTATAGAAATATCTGCGATATTGCTCTTTTCCTCTGCAACTGGCAAATTTTGCTCTGAGTTTTTCATTGTTTTCCTCCACTTATGCTACTTTTTTAAGTGCCTTTTCCTTTAAAAGAGTAGCTACTGAACTTAAAACCTGATCCCTATCTAATTTAGCCTGATAATCATCAACGCCAGCTTCCATGCCTTTTTGTCTGTTCTCTTCGCCAGAAAGCGATGTAACTGCTATAATTGGCACATCGCTATTGCCGCTTTCATTTCTTATTTTTCTTGTTAACTCAAAGCCGTTCATTTTAGGCATTTCAATATCTGTTATCACTAAATCAAAATGCTCTGCTTGAAAGATATCCCATGCCTTTGCACCATCCTCCGCTTCAACTACCTCATAACCTGCACCTGTTAAATATGATGAGAGAAGATTTCTATAAAAAGTGGAATCTTCAGCTAAAAGGATCCTGGCTGAGCCAACTCCTGCAGTTTCGTCTCCTTGGAAAAATTCCGGATCATGCATTGAAATAATCTGATAAACATCTAAAAATAGTGTTGTTCTGTCTTTTATAATTGCAGACCCAAGAATCCCCTCTTGTTTAAAGGTTCCTTCTTCAACATCGATTGCAAGATCAAGGCTATCATCAATCTGCGATACTAAAAAGGCAATATCCTTGCCATTCATATGGAACACAATAAGATGATATTCTTCTTGTTCAGGTAATGGAGAAATTGGCAAATAATTTTCTAGGCGAATCACAGGCATTGAGTGCCCACGATATTGAATTACTTCTTTTCCTCCT
>CAYMRT010000008.1:0-3946 GCA_964392885.1 uncultured Desulfobacterales bacterium
TTAGTTGAAAGAACAAATGGCAAACCTATTGTCTTTGTTGATACAGCAGGCATAAGAAGAAGATCGAGAGTCAGAGATAAAATCGAAAAATTTAGCGTAATAAAAGCCATTGATGCCATAAAAGACAGTGACATTTGCATAAGTGTATTTGACTGTACAGAAGGCATAACAGATCAAGACAGACGGCTTGTTGGATACAGCGCTGAATATGGTAAAGGTTTAATCACAGTATTTAACAAATGGGACCTTGTGAAAGACGATCCAAAGTATAAAAAACTCTTAAATGAAGAGGTAAAACTCTTAAAGAAGATAGCTCCCTATTCTGTACACTTGAACATCTCAGCCCTAACTGGCAAAAATTGTAATAAACTTTATCCATTAATTGATAAGATTTACAGCGATCTGTCATACAAACAAACCACTGGCAAGCTTAATAGACTTCTTAAAGAAGCACTTCTAAGGAGAAACCCTCCAATTACAAAAGGACACTACTTAAAAATTTACTATATGACCCAAACGGATATTAAGCCACCTACATTTACCTTTTTTGCAAATTATCCTGATCTCTTTCCAGAACACTATAAAAGATATTTGGCTAACTTTTTTAGAAAAGAGTTGGGCATAGAACACACACCAGTAAAAATTATATTGAGGTCTAGGTAAAATGGGTAACATGATAAAAGTTGACGGGAAACCAGTTGGTCTTTTTGGATTTGAACTAGCTTTGAGCAAGGTAAAAGCTATTTATAAGGAGCAAAAACTTAATCCAAAAGAGGCGGCCAAAGAACTCCTTACAATTTTAAAAAAGAAAAATTATATCCCTGAGGCAAAAAAAGAGGCGTACTTAAAGGCCCTTGAAGATTACTTCAAAGGAGAGCAAGATAAAGCAGGAGTTAAAATAATAAGGATCTTAGGCCCGGGATGCGTCGGATGCAATAAGCTTGAATCGGTTGTAATGGAAGTGCTGTCAGAAAACCAAATACCTGCAGACATATTTCATGTAACAGACAAAGATGAAATTTTACGATTTGGGGTGACAAAGACTCCTGCTCTTATAATAAATGACAAAGTCGTATGTGCAGGTAAAATTCCTTCTAAGGCCCAAGTACAAAAATTTCTTATGGAGTAATATTAAAGGGCAACATGAAGGCCCATCTGATAATAAATCTCTTTTCTAATTTCTTTTAACTCTCCTTTTGTTAAATCCCTAGGATGAGGCACATCCAAAATAAGATTTTTTCTAATCTTAGTTGGCCTATTGCTTAAAACTATAATCTGGTCTCCAAGTTGAAGTGCTTCGTCTATGTCATGAGTTATAAACAAGATAGTCATATCAAACATTGAATGTACATTGACCATCTCCTCCCTCATCTGAAGCCTTGTTACAAAATCAAGAGCACCAAAGGGCTCATCCATAAAAAGGATATCTGGATCTGCAATAAGAGCCCTTGCCACCTCTGCCCTTCTTCTCATGCCTCCTGAAAGTTCATGTGGGTAATGCTCTCCAAAATCAGTTAGTCCAACGAGCTCCAGATATTCTTCAACTTCTTCAGCTACATCTTTAGCCCCTTCACTTTCTTTTATTCCAAGAGCGATATTTTCTTTTGTAGTAAGCCATGGGAAAAGCCCATCTTCTTGAAATACAAAGACATGGCTTTTACTAGGGCCATTAACCTCGTTTCCATCAATTAACACCTTACCTTTAGTTGGCTGTTCAAAACCTGCTATTATTCGCAAAAGAGTTGACTTACCACAACCTGACGGTCCAACAAAACAAGTAAAACTACCTTCATTTATTGTAAAATTTAGGTTATTGAGCACTAGACATTCCCTTTTTGGCTCACATTGCTCCCAAAAACGTTTTTTTACCCTTCTTTCAAAAAAAGTCTTTGTTAAATCTTGTACTTTGATTTTCTCCTGGCTCACCGTCTCTTCCTGCTCCACTCAACGCTTGGCATTCTTTCTAAATATCTTATTAAGTTATCTAGTAAAATACCAACAGTCCCAATTACAATCATGCCTGCTATAACCATATCCATTCTAAGTGAATTTCTTGCATCAATAATAAGATAACCAAGGCCTGACTTTACAGCGATCATCTCGGCAGCCACAATAACTAACCAAGCTGTACCAAGAGTTATTCTTATGCCAACAATAATTCCAGGAAGGGCAGCGGGGAGTATTACCTTTAAATAAAGCTTTAACCCAGAAAGGCCAAAATTTTCTGCAACTCTAAAATATATTGGCCGAATTCCCATTACCGCACTCATTGTAAAGACAACTAAAGGGAAAAAAGAGGCTAAAAAAATTAAAAATATTGCAGGCAAATCTCCAATTCCAAACCACATAAGGGCCATTGGGATCCATGCAAGCGGAGAAATTGGCCTCAAAAATTGGATTATTGGATTTAAAAGCCTTCTAAAGAACTCGCTCCTTCCAAGGAGAAGACCAAGCGGAATAGCAGTAAAAAGGGCTATATAAAAACCCCAAGTCACTCTAAAAAGGCTATCGACACAGTTCCTCATCAAAAGGCCAGACAATGCCATCTCTTTTAGTGCCAAAAGCACCTTGGTCGGACTTGGCAGCACATAGTCTGCAATATTGAAAAAATATATTGCACACTGCCAAATAAAAATGACTACTAAGAAAGCCACAGTTGATAAAGCCCTATTCATTTCCAACCTTCATAAATATAACAAGGTGCCTTTTTAGAAATTATATTTAGATTAACCATTAACTGATTGATATGATCAAACTCAGACCTTTTAGGTAAAAGATTTTTATAATAGACTTCCTTGTTTAGAAGCACTCTTTTTATCAATTCTTCGTCTATTTTAAAAAAACGGGCTGTTATTATTGCAGCCTCTTCTCTGTGTTGTTCCACCCATGGAGCCTGTTCAAAGAGTGCTCTAATAAATTTATCCACTAGTTCTTTTTTATTATTTAACGCCCTCTTAGTAACAATTAAGATGCTTGAAATAAAACCTGGCCAGATATCTCTACTTCTTAAAAAGATTTTACCTTTTTTAATCATCTCTGCCTGAGTAGCATACGGCTCTCCAACAATGTAGGCATCAATTGAATCAGATGCTAAGGCAGATGGCATATCTGGAGGTGGCAACTCTACAATATTTACACTTTTAAAGTCGATGTTATTTTTCTTAAGGAAACTCAATAAAGACAGATTTTGTGTGCTAAAGCGAATAGGAATTGCAACAGTTTTACCTATAAAATCATTGGGAGACCTTATTCCGCTGTGTTTTGATATAACTAGCCCTGTTCCTTCTCTGTGCCCTAAAAGTGCTATTTCAACAGGCACTCCCTGAGCCATAAGACTAAGTGCAATTGGAGCAAGAATTAACGCCGCATCTAGCTCGCCTCCCTTTATTGATTCTATCATGTCAGGCCAAGAAGAATATTTAATCGGCTCAATAACATCTTGTAAAAATTTCTTTTTTGCTAAAGTCACAGGTAAAAGCAAATGACAAGTAATTGGCAAATAGCCTACTTTTACCCTTTCAGAGTAAGACCTATTTGATAAAAAATAATGGGCAAAGCTAATAACAACTAGCCAAAAAAAGGCTAATATTAACGCTAATATTTCTTTAGTTATTACCTTTTTACTTATTTCCACCCCACACTAACTTTCCTTCTTGATCAAACCAATCGTTGCCATCACCGCCAACTGATACTACATCGCTTTTGGCCAAAAACTCATCAAGCTCTTCAACTAAATTATTAATCTCTCCAAAAACGCCAACCTTTGCTCCTTTAAAGATTGAACTAAACAGTTCCTGGATTCCAGAATCTTGTGCCTTCTTAAGCAGATGGCCATGTCCATAGCCCATAACGTGTTTATCGCCCTTAAAAACATGAACCTCTTCAATTAATCCATTGTCTGGGGCTTTTATTACAACATTTGTCTTATCTAAAAGCTTTAAGGTAG
>CAYMRT010000009.1:0-9560 GCA_964392885.1 uncultured Desulfobacterales bacterium
TACTATTTAGTTTAAAAATTAAGTGTAACTCTTTTTGCGCATCTCTTAACTGGTTGTTTTTATTTATATTATTAAGCCTTTTCATCTTTTCCTCCTGGCTCTGTCTTTAAGCTTTGTAAATAGAAGAGCAATGGCTATACCTAGTGAAGCAGCCAAGAGGATCAGGCAAGCAACCTATAAGAACCTAATTTATTGGCCGTTTGAAAATAAGATGCATCAAAAAGATGCTTTTTAGAAGAAGAGTTGAATAAAAAGAAAGATTAATTAAAGATCAAAATGCATCTTACTGTGAAGAAAGGAGACCTCTTTTTGGCTCTTAAAGCCAGTAAGCATACTTTTTAATGAACCTTTTACTGCAAAAAGAGACATGTAAAGGTGGGTAATAAAAAAGGCAACAATAAATAATGCAAGTATTAAGTGAATCTTTAAATAAAAAACAAGCTGTTCTTGATTGGCAGAAAATCTTTGCAAAAAATAGCCAGTATAAAACATCACAGCACCGCCTATGGTTGACAACCAAAACCAGATCTTTTGACCAAAATTGAACTTGCCTGCAGGAACTGGCCTTTCTTCTTTTGAAAGATATCCACCAAACATGAAAATCCATTGGATGTCATAAGAGGCTGGAAACATATCTTTTACCCAGATCAGAAATAAAGGAATAACAAACAAGATAAAACCATAAGCACAATAAAGATGAATAGAGCGGGCAAGGCGAATAATTTCACTGCCACCAAATGATTTTGCAAAGATTATCATAAGTCCAGTTATTACCAGAAGTGAAAAAAAGAAGGCACAAATCCAGTGAAAAAAACGAGCTAAAAACCCATAGAAAAATATCTTTTTACCTCCTTCTGTGAATTTTTTAGGGCCAACAGTTAGATAATGAAGGAAAAAGATCAAAAAGATGCCAACTAATAAATATAAATAAAAAACACCTATGGAATTTATAAAAGAAATAAATTCTCCTGAATATTTGTGCCAATTTGGAATTGGCAAATGAAACTTTTTGAAAACATTTATAATTGTAAGGGTATTATTTGTAAGATTCATAAGAAAATAATTAATTACCTGTTTAAAGTTGGCTTATTATCCATCCATCTTTTACTAACCACCAGTTCCTCTTCTTGCCACCCGTTCCTGATAGATTGCAGAAATCTTATCTCCATCTCCTGCAAGAAGGGCCTTTGTTGCACACATAGCTGCGCAAAGTGGCACTTTCCCTTCGGCAATCCTATTTTGTCCATAAAGACGCCTTTCCTTTTCGCTAAAATTAGGAGCAGGGCCTCCTGCACAAAATGTGCATTTGTCCATAACACCGCGCTTTCCAAATGTGTTGCCCTTTGGAAACTGAGGTACTCCAAAGGGGCACGCTATAAAACAATACCCGCATCCGATACAGATGTCTTTATTAACAAGCACTATTCCGTCATCTCGTTGATAAAGAGCCTTAACAGGGCAAACGGCAATACAAGGAGCATCAGAGCAGTGCATACAAGAGATAGACATGCTCTTTTCGCCTGGTTTACCTTCATTTATGGTAATGACCCGCCTTCTATTAATACCTACAGGAACATTGTTACCTTCTTTGCATGCTACTACACAGCCGTTACATGCAATGCATCTTTCAATGTCACATAAGAACTTCATCCGAGCCATCTTTTTTCACCTCCTTATGCCCTGCTCACTCTGCAAAGGCCCTCTTTAGTACCTTGAATCTGGGTAATAATATCATAACTATAATTTGTAACTATATTTGCAGGCTCTCCAATGGCATATGGCCTGGTACCCTCTGGGTAGTTCCCAGAAAGATCTCTCCCCATAAACATTCCACCAAAATGAAATGGCAAAAAGATTGTCTTATCATCAACCCTATCTGTCACCTTTGCCTTAACTTTTATCTTTCCCTGTTCAGGAGACTCTATCCATATCATATCCCCATTTCTGATGCCGAGATTATTTGCAAGACGCACACTTATTTCAGCATACATTTCTGGCTGAAGTTCCGACAAGTATTTGTTGCTCCTAGTTTCAGCACCTCCACCCATATGCTCTACCATTCTTCCAGTAATGAGCACATAAGGAAACTTCTTTACCAGTTCTGGCTTTTGTTCGCTCTTAAACCTAGTATAAACCCTGTAATGATCCTTCTTATCAGGATAAGTAGGATATTTTGCAATAAGATCTGGCCTTGGCGAATGTGGCGGTTCTCTATGAACTGGCACCTGATCAGGAAAATTCCAGCATACACATCTAGCCCTTGCATTTCCAAAAGGAGCCATTCCACGCCTTATGGCCTCTTTTATAGTCTTTTGGGAGAGATCTGTCTTCCAGTTTGTCCCAGGTACAATATCCTTAAACTCTGGATAGCCTCCCTTTACCTCGCTTCCAGGATTATATACGCCTTTTGCTGCAAGAAGATTTTCCTTTCTGCCATTCCAATAGGTGTGCTCTGTACCGAAACGAGCCCTAAAAGGCAACCCGCCTTTAGCAACAGGTTTTGAGATATCATATAAGATAGGAGTTCCAGGATGAGTTTCAGTCCAGCATGGCCAAGGAAGGCCATAGTATTCGCCATCGCATGGGCCGCCCTTTGCCTGAAGAGTATCAATATCAAAAGTTTCCCAATTGAGAGTGTGCTTTTTTATACGTTCAGGCAATGCACCATTATAACCAATGGTCAAAGAGCCCTTACAAAGCTCTCTTGTTATATCATCAGGGGTCTTCTTTATGTTCTTGTAAAACTTATCATAAAAACCAAAACGCCTTACCATCTCTTCCATTATCCAATAATCATCCTTTGAATCATGTACAGGATCTACAACCTTAAAACGCCACTGGATCTGTCGTGAGCTACTTGTAACACTACCTTCTGTTTCATATTGGCTAGAAGATGGTAGGAGATAAACATTGTCTTTTTCACAAGCTGCTGCTGTCATAGTTGGAAATGGATCGATTATCACCACCAAGTCAAGCATATCAAGCGCCTTTTTAAGCTTATGATATTGAGATTGAGAATTTGACGCACAACCCCAAAAGATAACTGCTTTTATTGGAGTGTATTGACTAATCTTGTCTTCCTGAATTACACCTTGATACCAACGTGCAAGGGTAAAACCCTTTTTGTTCATATATTCTTTGCTGTGGAATCTTGACTTTATCCATTCATAATCAACATCCCACACCCTGCACCAGTGCTTCCATGAACCGTCTTTCAAACCATAATATGCAGGAAGAGAATGCGATAAAACGCACATGTCTGTGGCACCCTGGACATTGTCATGACCTCTAAAGATATTTGTTCCTCCTCCAGATACTCCCATATTGCCTAACACAAGCTGAAGAATACAAAGTGCCCTGGTGTTACTTGAACCGATTGAATGCTGGGTCGCTCCCATACACCAGATAACAGTGCCAGGCCTATGAGTGGCCAAAAGCTTCGCAATCCTTTTAACTTCACTTGCAGGAATACCTGTTATATCTTCAACCACTTCTGGTGTATAGTGGCTTGCCTTCTCGCACATCTCAGGGAAGCCTGCCACTCGCTTTTGGATAAAGTCCTTGTCATGCCAACCATTTTTGACAATCTCATTTACCAACCCCATTACAAAGGCAGTATCAGTTCCTGGACGGATTCGTACATAATCAGTTGCCTTTGCAGCAAGCTTTGTAAAGCGAGGATCAACTACTATAAGAGGGGCATTATTCACCTCTTTTGCATAAAGAATGTGTTGCATTGCAACAGGATGGGCTTCGGCAGCATTTGATCCAAGCATAAATATAAGCTTTGAGTGACGAATGTCATTCATGCTGTTTGTCATTGCCCCATAACCCCATGTGTTGGCGACACCTGCCACCGTAGTGGAGTGTCATATTCGGGCCTGGTGGTCTATATTGTTTGTACCCCAAAAGGCGGCTAGTTTTCTTTGAAGATATGCCATTTCATTTGAAACTTTGGCACTGCCATTAAAATGCACAGCATCAGGGCCATGCTTTTCACGAATGTCAAGGAGTTTTTGGCAAACCTCATCTAAAGCCTGTTTCCAAGAAATCTTTTGCCACTTTCCATTAACTCTTTTCATGGGTGAGGTAAGTCTCTTTTCACTGGTAACCATGTCTATTGCACCAGCACCTTTACAGCAGTGCCCACCCCTTGAGATTGGATGGTCAGAGGCTACTTCCTGACGTACCCAAACACCATTTTGGACCTCTGCCTTTATTCCGCAACCAACTGCACAATGGGTACAAATAGTCCTTACTATCTTTGAACCTGCATATGGCTTCTTTTTTTCTTCTGCACTAAGCTCTCTAACTGCCTTTGGGCCAAGGCTGAGACCAGCAACTGCTGCAGTGGCAGTAGCTATCTTTAAAAAAGAACGTCTTGCAAGTCTTGGATTAATGGTAATCTTTGATGAAACTATGGTGCCTTTCTTGTTTCTTACAATCTTTCTTAAAGCCATGATAGCCGCCCTCCTAGATTAGTTACGCAAGGACTCATAATATGCCTTAAACTCAGGGGTTTCTTTATAAAGTATCTCATTGGCATCTGAACTAGAATCTTTCTGAGCTACAGCATCTTTTGTACCTTTACCTAAAAGTGCCACAGCCCCTGCTAAAAAGGCGCTTTTAATTAAACTCCTTCTTTGATCTTTAATTTCTTTATTCATTATAATTGGCCTCCTTTTGTGCCATAAGTTGCTCTCTACACTTCTTATTTAAGTTACCCTTCAACCTCTTTAGCCTTATGCCAATTCATCTCAACGTTAAACCCTATTAAGCTTACTAGGTTTAGTTTAGTTGCATTAGTTTTTATCTCCTTGTACCCTCTTTTAAGGAAATAAACACCTTTCTAGCAAAAAGTAACTATCTACAAACCCTGATACACTTTTATAAACAGGAAAACCTGACAACTTACCAATTTCTCCTGCAATTCCTTTGGCACATGGGAAAAGATACACATTAAAAAGCTCTTTTTGTGCAAAAAACCATTTATCAGCCGAACCTTTTTGAATCAGATACATCATGGTATCCAATAAAAAAACAAAACTGTCTTCCGTTTCGGTGAAATTTTTACTCCTTCCTAAATTAAGGTTATATAGCAACTGTCTCAATTTTACAAGGCTCTGACCTAAAAGCCTTCCATCAATGTAAAAAGATGCACACAGTTGCACCTTGTTGCTACTAAAAGGATTTTCAAAAAGTTCATAATATTCATCTTGGATTTCATTAAGACTTGTCTTTTTTAAGCTTGCCAAAAGGTCTGTTACTGACAAATCAAGACTTGAAAAACCTGTGTTTTCCTTTAGCTGTCTAAGGATCTCTTCCCATGCGTTTATCTTATTAATATCAGGAGGAGCCTCAAAAAACGACTTTATTAACCCATAGAGTGTTAGCCTAGCCTGACTAATCTCTTTTTCCATTTAAAATCTCCTCAAAAAAGGCCTTTGCCCTACAAGTTTCACAAAGAGACAATATATTTAAGGTATGCTCATCAAGGGTGGATCTTTCTTTTAGTATCGAAATAGTATGGCTGAAACTTCTCTTGTTGGCAAAAGTCTTGCCACATCTAACACACTTAACTGGCTCATCCTTTATTAGCAGCCTCTTTTTAAAAAATTCTTCACACAGTTTAAGGCCAGAGGTAAGGGTTATTGAATTTTCAGGGCAAACATCTACACACGCCATGCAATTTATGCATTTATCTTGCTTAACAAAAAGTGCCAACTCGTCTTCTTGGGCTATTAGGGCATCTTGATGGCAAACATTTAAACAAGAAAGGCACAAGGAACAGTTATCTTTTAAGGCAATCTGACAAAATTTGTCTGTAGGAATAAAAAACTCTTCTTTGATTAAATTAGAATAAATAAGATTTAAAAGATATGAAAGGGCTTGCCGTCTGTTTTCAAATATAAAGCTAGTATTGTTAATATCTAACCCGTTTTTTTGAAAGCTTATAGTATTAAGCCTCTTTAAAAATTCGCATACAGAGCTAATTTCAATAAGATCTTCTTTTAAGAGAACTTTTAAAAGGTTATTTGTAAAGTTCACCTCATCCAAAAAACTCTTTGGCTGAGGCCTCTCCAAGATAATAAATATCTTTCCAACTCCTAGTGTTGCTAAAAATAGAAAGTGAAATCCAGATAAACTAAGAGGGGAGTCGTGAACAAAAAAGAAGAGGTTGCCATCAGAAAAATCAAAAAGGTTCCACCAAAGCTCTTTTAGGTCATTTTCATTGCCTATTACTATACTGGTGCCTTTAGCAAGATTTAATGAGCTAAAATATTCTACAAAACCTCTATCGCTTAAAAATGAACATTCAAGGGCTCCTGTAGGGCAGGAAGCGATACAGGCTCCGCATCCACTGCACAGCTCATGGTTTATAATTACGCCATCGCTTTCTAATAAAAGAGCTCCATTTTCACAGCTTTTTATACAATTTTTACAACCTACCTTTAACCTTGTATCATAGCAACAAAGCTCAAACTGATAGCTAACCGACTCCTCTATTTCAAAAGAGCCCACCTTTTTAAAAAGCTCTGTTAGCGAACTTGCTTTAAAAATACCTTTAGGCAAACTTTTATCAAAAGAGCTTGCAAAGACTTCATCAATTATAATCTCATCTGCATCAATCTGTATTCGCTCTCTTCTATATAAGTCAATTGCTCCAAACTCACATACATCAATACAGGCTCCGCAACGATCGCATAGTAAAGTATCAATTAAAGGATCTGGCCGTATCGCCTCTTTTTCGCATAAACTTACACATCTCCTGCAAAGAGTGCATTTTTCCGGATCTAAGGCAAGAGGCCTTTCGAAGCTTACTGTATATTTCCCATTGCATCTTTTTATAAGGAGGGCGTCTCTTTCTGCATCTGTAATGAATATGTCTTCAAGATCTAAAACCCCCCCGTAAGTATTTAAAAAATTGTCAAGAAATTGCCTTGAATTTGAAATAACAGCTACAACAGGATGATACTCTTTTATATAGCTTCTTATGATATGTGACTCTGCCTTTTCCCTTTCACACTTTTCAAGTCGTTTTAAAAAATTGCTGTCAGACAAGCCTAAATCTCTGTTGATTTTTACAACAAACGGTTCATCCATAATTTTGCCTTTATGCCGCAATAGTTTGCATCTTTTGTGAGCCCTTATACCCTTTCTGTCTGATCTCCTTTAAAAGTTCAACAGGAACCTCCCATTTATTTAGAGGGCTAATTAGATATAAGCCATCAACAAAACTGGCTACTTCATCAATAAGCCTTTGAATTATCTCTATTCCCGCCTTTTTTTGATCTTCTACTTTTTCAAACTGCCAAAGCCTTTTTCTTATCTCTTTTGGAATGGTTATCCCTGGAAGTTCATTATGCAAGAACTCTGCGTTTCTAGCAGAAATTAAAGGGAAAAGCCCTGGCAATATTAACACATTTAAATGGGATGTAAGCTCCATCATCTTCTCTATTGAAGATGATGCAAATATAGGTTGAGTCATTACAAAATGTGCTCCTAGTGCAACCTTTTTTTCAAGACGCCTAAGCTGAAGATCAGGATTTTTAGGCTTGAAGCTAAATGCAACACCAATTGATATATCTGTATTATTTTTCATGTCTTGACCAGCCATATTTTTCCCTTGATTATATCCTGCTATCATCTTTACTATCCCAAATGAGTTAAGATCAAACACCCCAGTAACACCAGGCTGATCAGTAGAAGAGGCTGGATCACCTGTTACAGCCAATATCCCATTTATGTTTAAAAAGTGTGCTGCCATTACCTGTGTTTGAAGAGCAAGCACATTTCTATCTCTCCCAGTCAGGTGTATTACTGTTTCTATGTTAAAATCCCTTTTTATAAGATGTGCCAGAGAAAGATTATCAGAACGTAAAACTGCCAATGGGTTTTCAGCAAGAGTTATGGCATCTGCTCCTGCTTCTTTAATTGCCTTGGCTCCTTTTAAAACATTTTTTATCTGAAGATGTGGAGGCGGATCAAGCTCTACAAATACAGGCAATCTGTCTTTTGCTATGCTTTTTAGAAGCCTTCCTATGCTTTTTTTATGTGGTCTTTTCTCTTCTGTTTTATATCTTGACACAATAGGGACTATTCTTTTTTTAGAAGACTTGACATGAAGCCTTTTTTTAAACTCGTGGATGTGAGAAGGAGTTGTACCGCAACAGCCTCCTATAAGACGCACTCCAAGGCGTACCATTTCGCTAACCTTTTCTGCCATATATGAAGGAGGGGTAGAATAGACCATTCTAAGATCAATTACCTCTGGCAACCCGGCATTTGGGAAAGCAGAAATTGCCACTGTTTCCCTTAGAGGAGAAAGATGCTCAATTGCCTCGAGCATTGCCTTAACTCCCCTGCCACAATTTGTGCCAAAACAAATACAACCCAATTCGATAGCCTTTTTGGCACAATCTAGAGCGTCTAACCCATGGGCAGTTTTAGCTTTTGAGGGAAACACCATTTGAGCAACAATTGGAATTTCTGATGAAAGATCTTTTGCAGTTTCTATGGCAAGGACAAGCTCTTCTAAATGGGTAAAAGTTTCTAATAGCAAAAGATCTACGCCTTCATTTAAAAGTGCCTCCATTTGCTCTTTAAAGGCATCTTTAATCTCAAATGCAGAAAAATCTCCTAGCTCTAATGGAAATTCAACACCTGTAGGTCCAACAGAACCTGCCACAAAGATGTCTTTACCTGCAGCCTTTAAGGCAATCTTAGCACCAGCGGCATTTATATCTTTAACAGAAAGGTTTTGCCCTAAATGGCCAAGCCTAAATCTATTTGCACCAAAGGTGTTTGTCTCAATTAGCTGGCTGCCAGCCCTTATATATTCCTCATGCAAAGAATAAACGAGATCTGGATCAGATATATTCAAAAGATCAGTATTTGTGCCAAGGGCGATGCCCTTTTCATAAAAATATGTGCCAAGTGCACCGTCAGCTAAGATGATATTTTCATAAAGGTAAGATACAAATTGGTTTTTCATTAATAACAATCCTCGGCGGTTGGACTTAGTTTTTTTAATTTATTGAAAAAAAAGAGACATAAAATAAATCCATCACTCCAAAGGCTAAAAACATTGATAACAGAGACTCACTATACTGCCCTATACAACTAAGCCTTAAAAATAAAAGCTATAAACACTAAAAAAGCCACTAGAAACAGGCTTAAAATTTAATAGATCATGACATCATTCTAATTTTAAAGCCATAAACATATTTATTTCTTGCAAAGCTAGTATCTGTTTAACAACTTAGCATTCTGCCAATTGTTAAATTGCATTTAATAATTGTTTATCTATTTTCCCCAAAACCACTCAATTTAAATAACACTGGATTTGAGTTTATAAGTTCTAAATTCAACCAATAACTTGTGCCTATATTTACGCAAGGTATATGTAACGTATTTGTAAACAAATCAAACTCGGCACATTGAGCTACTCCACTATTATTGCACTCTTTACTAGAATACAATCCACAAGCCCTGGGGTTATCAATACAATATTGTTTGCCTGCTTCAAAACCTTCCTGATAGGAACCAAGATTTTCTTT
>CAYMRT010000010.1:0-5636 GCA_964392885.1 uncultured Desulfobacterales bacterium
TATAGCATTTGTAAAAATTCAACATCCCCATGAGTTCAGGGTCGGCTGATTTTGCAGCAAATTGTTCAATAAAATAGTTTGAAAGCTCTGTTTCACCATGAAAATCAAGATCCATTGCCAGAAAAGCTATGTCAACTGCTATATCTCCATATCTGAACCTTTCATTAAATTCGATACAATCAAAGATATATATTTCTTCTTTCTCTCTATTAAAGCAGATATTTGCAGAGTAAAGATCGCCATGACCTTCAACAATAAAGCCTTGCTTTTGTCTTTTTTCAAAAAGATCTTTGTTTTTTGCTAAAAAATCTCTTGTATAATCCCTGATAAATCTGAAATCTGTGCTTGGAAAAACCTTATCAATAAAACTTTCTGTTTGAGTAAAATTCTCTTCGCAATTTTCTTTAACAATATCAATGCCTCCAAGATAGAGCTTTTCATCTGATGCCCTTGCATTCTTATAGAAAGGGACAAGGATATTTGATATGCCTTCAATATCTTTTTCTGTAATTTCATCTCTTGTGATTAAGTAAGACATGATGCCATCATCTGGCATCCTTTTCATTTTTACTGCCCATTCAACTATCTTTCCTTCTCCTTCAAATACATAGGTCCCGTTCTTTTCTAAAGTTATAGGGACAACACTTTCATAGATTTGGGGACACAGCCTTCTGTTAAGCCGTATTTCTTCAGAACAGAAAAATTTTCTCTTCTCCAAAGTTGTAAAATCTAAAAAGCCAAAATCTACTGGTTTTTTAACCTTATATACTTTGTCACCTGCTAAAAATACCCAAGAAAGATGGGTCTGAATTAATTTAACTGAATCTAGTTGATGTGGATAATTTTGTGGATCGAGAAGAAATTTTAACCAAGAAGGTTCGTTAAAGTTCATTTTTTAGTCTCCTGTCTTTCTAAGCTTAACGATCTGATAGAATGACAATTTACGACAACATAGTCAACTTAAGTTTTATTGTATGCTTGATATTGAATAATTGAATGATTATAAAAAACACATTCCATGGCAGAAAATAGGAGGCAAAATGGGAGAAATAAAGAGTGCTTTAGAAATAGCCTTAGAAAAGGCAGAAAAGCTTGGCAAATTATCAAAAGAAGAATTAGAGGCAGAAAAATGGAAAAATGAAGGTAAAAGAAGAGCTGCACAGTTTTTAAATGAAAAAGTATCTTCAATGCAAGAAGCCTTAAAAGATATACCGCCTGAATTTATTCAACTTGCTTTAGAAGGTGCAAGCGAATCACTTTTAAGGAATGTGGTTATTCCAAGAGATGATTTGCAAGATTCTACTATAAAACGTGCATTAAGTGGAATAGCAGAAATAAAAGGGAGTATCGCTTCTCAAATAATTCCTCAGATTGAATACTTAATTAACAATTACCGTCAGACAATTTCTAACTATAAGGCCCAATTTCAACAACAGGTGCAAAATTCTTTAGGGGGGATGCAAGGGCAAGGCATGATGACGGAAGAAGGATTAAACACCCTTGCATCTATGCAGGAAGAGTGGAACAAGATTTCAAGTGAAATTAGAAAAAAATTTGAAGAACAGCTTGAACCTTTAAAGAACTATCTCAGATAATTTTCATTTTAGATGTACAAAGAATTCTTAAAAGAACTCCTCCATAATGTAAAAAAAGGAGAAATTTCTATAGATGCTGCCATTGATAAGTTAAAGACTCTGCCATTTGAAAAAGTGAATGAAATATTTTTTGATCATCACAGGATATTAAGAAAAAATATTCCTGAAGTGATCTATGGACCTGGGAAGGAAGAGGGACAGTTGTTAGAAATTGTTGATAGATTAATAAAAACTGATATGCCTTTATTGATTACAAGAGTTGATGGTAGGAAGGCTAAATTGTTACTTTCTAGATTTCCTGAACTTAAATACAATGCAAGGGCAAAGACTATTTCTTTTTCTAAAAAAAAGCTCAAAACTGATTCCAAAGACCTAAAAAGAGGAGTTCTTATAATAACTGCAGGTACAAGTGATTTGCCTGTAGCAGAAGAGGCTAAAGAGTGTCTCAAAATAATGAACATTTATTGTGAGACCTTAATAGACACAGGGGTAGCAGGTATTCACAGACTTTTTAACCACTTAAAAAAGCTTGAAATGGCAGCAGTAATAATTGTAATTGCAGGAATGGAAGGGGCACTGCCAAGCATTGTTGCTGGTATAGTTGAAGCGCCTGTTATTGCAGTACCAACAAGCGTAGGATACGGTTCTAACTTAAACGGGTTTGTGCCGTTACTTACAATGCTAAATAGTTGTGCCCCTGGGATTGGAGTTGTCAATATCGACAGTGGCATAAATGCAGCCTTTTTAGCTGCAACAATAATAAATACCTGCAAAAAGATAAGTAATGGTTCTTAACTCATTAAATAAATTGATTGTTTTAAGCTTTTTTGCTTTCTTCTGGAGGGGGCAAAAGACCTTTGGCTCTAAGTTTCATGCGTTTCTTTCTACGCCTTCTCCTTCTTTCAATTTCCCTTTCTCTCTCTCTTTTTTTGTGTTTTGCCATAGCTAAATATTCCTCCTGATAAATTGAGTTATTTTCTAATTTATTTACTAAGTCAATCAACTGATGTAAACACTTAGAGACGAGATTAATTTCCTTTTAACGTTGAAATGGCATGTTTAGTGCCATATTATACAAGATCAATTCCGACTGAGAGGATGTATTTAAAGTGAAGGTCAAAAGTTGGATGAATAAAAATGTGGTCACTATATCTCCTGAAGCAGGTTTAAAAGATGCTATTGAGATTATGCATCATCACTCAATTAGGCATTTGCCTGTAGTAGAAAATGGTAAAATGGTTGGTTTTGTTACCGAAAGCAATTTACGTCAATATTTACTTACAGACATTATGAATGACCTTACCATGTCTGATGTAATGATAATTAATCCAATCACAATTGATCCAAATGCAAGTATAGATTCTGCTGCTCGTCTCATTCATGAATATAAGATAGGCGGGCTTCCTGTGCTTGAAAAGAGAAGGCTTGTAGGAATAATAACTATCACAGATATTCTTGGTGCGTTTATAGAACTTCTAGGACTTTTAGAGGAAAGTACAAGGTTAGACGTCCTTTTGAATGAAAAAGCAGGCAGTATTGATGATATATTAAAACTTATAAGAGATATGGGAAGTAAAATAATAAGTGTTGGCGTTGATGCTCAATCTTCTAGAAGAAAAGTTTATTATATTAGGCTTGAAAAATCAGATGTAAATCCAATAATAACTAAAATAGAAGATATGGGCCATAAGGTATTATCCTTGATGGATTAAAAGGGAATGTTGTCGAGGTTAAAATGGCACACTTTCAAGTAAATAAAAGCTTTCAAGAGATAAATGAAAAGATCAAAAAAGGACAGGCCGTTGTTGTGACTGCTGAGGAGATGGTTGGAATTGTGAAAAAAAAGGGAGCTGTAAAGGCTGCCAAGGAGGTAGATGTTGTCACAACTGGTACTTTTTCCCCAATGTGTTCATCTGGAGCATTTATTAATATTGGTCATACAAAACCTGGCATCAAAGCAGCTAAAATATGGCTTAATGGTGTTCCAACATATGCTGGTCTTGCAGCAGTAGATGCCTTTATTGGTGCTACAGAGCCTAGAGAAGATGATCCATTGAATAAGATTTATCCAGGAGAGTTTTTGTATGGTGGAGGCCATGTAATTCACGATTTAGTTGCTGGAAGGCCTGTACACTTAAAGGCTGTTGCATACGGTACTCATTGCTATCCTAAAAAATACGTTGAAAAAAGAATCTATCTTAGAGACTTGCCATATGCTCAACTTTGTAATCCGCGTAATGCATATCAAAACTATAATTGTGCAATTAATCTTACAAATAAGACAATATTTACCTATATGGGCACGTTAAAGCCCAAGATGGGAAATGCAAATTATTGTACTTCAGGGCAACTTAGTCCTTTATTTAACGATCCTTATTATAAAACTATAGGCATTGGAACCAGAATTTTCCTTGGAGGTGGCATAGGTTATGTAATTGGAGCAGGTACTCAACATAATCCTAATGTTCCTAGGAATTCAAAAGGAGTACCCATAAAGCCAGCAGGTACACTTATGGTTATGGGTGATATGAAGAATATGTCTCCTAAGTGGCTTGTTGGGGTGAGCATACTTGGGTATGGCTGTTCACTTGCTGTAGGATTAGGAGTGCCGATACCTATTTTAAATGAAGAAATAGCAGAACATACAGGGATAAGCGATGAAGAAATTATAACTCAAGTGGTTGACTATGGCAGATCTTATCCAAAAGGGGAGGGGGAAAGCATTGCTCAGGTTACTTATGCTCAACTTAAAAGTGGGTATATTACAATAAATGGTAAAGAAGTTAAGACAGCTCCTCTCTCAAGCTATGTAGGAGCTAGACGTATAGCCCTAATTTTGAAGGATTGGATAGAGGCAGGGAATTTTTTAATTGGTGAGCCACAAGAAACACTTTCTAAAAGTTAATCGTTCCCTATTATATGAAAAGCTCAATTGTTTAAAGAACTTTTGGAGGTCTTGTAAAGGGCCTGTTGCCGTAGGCTTTTCTGGTGGAGTTGATAGCAGCTTTTTACTAATAACAGGTATTAAATGGTGTAATTATCCTGTTTATCCTTTTAGCTTAATATCCCTGTTTTTAACAGATGAGGCAGTTCATGCTATAGATAAAATTGCTTTAGAAATAGGCATAAAGCCGATTAAGCTATATTGGAATCCACTGCATTTTGATAAAATAAGACAAAATTCTATATATCGTTGTTATTTTTGCAAGAAAGAATTATATACGATTATTAAAAATAAAGCACAATTAAAAGGTTGCGATATAGTTGTAGATGGTACCCACTTTGGTGACTTAAGTAAATTTCGTCCTGGAATTAATGCTCTTTTAGAGAATGGCATACAACTACCACTAGTAAGGTGTAAGTTTGAAAAAGACGAGATCAGATTTTTGTTAGAAAAATGGAAGTATAGTTTTTGGGATAAAAATGCAGAAAGTTGTTTAGCAACAATTTTTAATTATGGTTATGAATTGAACGAAGAGGATTTTAAAAATATTGGGCATATGTGTAAAAATAACTAAAAATTTAAAAAAATTCTTGCCTTTTATTTCATTTTTCATAAGATAATGAAAACAAGCTCTTTTTGGAGCAAATTTGTATAAGATGGGAGGGCCTCTATGAATAAGGGACAATTAGTGGAACAGATGGCAACAGGTGCAGGCATTTCAAAGGCTGCTGCTGAAAGGGCGTTAAATGCATTTATGGACGCAGTAATGGATGCTGTGGCAACAGGAGATAAGGTTGCATTGATAGGCTTTGGTACATTTTATGTTACGGAAAGAAAGGCAAGGACAGGTAGAAATCCTCAAACAGGTAAAAAAATGAAGATTCCAGCTAAAAAAGTAGTGAAATTCCGTCCTGGATCTCGATTAGCTGCTGCAGTAAAGTAAACGTTAAAATAATCTTTTATTTTTATAGCCTTTTTGTACTCTTTTAAAAAGCCGATACTTTGACGTATCGGCTTTTTTACTTTTTAAAGTTTAGCTGTTTTTTTGCCGAGTTATATAACAAATAAAAAGAAAATTATTAAAAAAATTTTTTAAT
>CAYMRT010000011.1:0-9466 GCA_964392885.1 uncultured Desulfobacterales bacterium
ATACGCTGGTTGAAAGTACTCTTTTTGGTCATGAAAAAGGGGCCTTTACCGGAGCGGATAGGTCTAAACAAGGTGTATTTGAATATGCCTCTGGTGGCACCCTATTTTTAGATGAAATTGGAGATCTACCTTTGGAAGCCCAGGCAAAACTCTTGCGTGCTCTTCAGGAAAAAACAATTCAAAGAGTAGGAGGAAATGAAGACATTAAAGTAAATGTAAGAGTTATATGTGCCACTAATCAAGATTTGGAAAAACTGGTTGAAAAAGGCGAATTTAGACAAGATCTATTTTTTAGAATAAATGTGTTTCCAATACACATCCCTCCACTTAGGAAACGTCCAGAGGCTATAATACCTCTTGCTGAATACTTTATAAAAAAATTTGTAGAATCTGATAACTTCGATCAACTTTTAACGCAAGGAGCCAAAAATATTCTTAAAAGGCACAAATGGCCAGGAAACATTAGAGAGCTTGCAAATACTATGGAAAGAGCCGTTATTCTTGCAGGAGTTCCGCCAATAACCTCTGAACACTTATCCTTTTTAAAATGTGATGGTTATCAAAGTGACCAGCTATCTGAAAAACACTCACTTTTTAAACTTCCTGAAGAGGGTATAAATCTTATCGAACTCGAAAAGGATCTAATAAGACAGGCTCTCGAACTCACAGGAAATAACCAAAGTGCTGCAGCAAGGCTGCTTGGCCTTACTAGATCTAAATTTAGAACCAGGGTAAAACAATTGGAGGAACAAAATTGATTTTACCATGCAAAAAAATAGAAAAATATTTTTGTGGTAACCTAGTTTTATTATTTACCATAGTTAGTCTATTTATTTTCATTGGTTCCTCCAATGCCCAAGTTACAGTACCAACTAAGATTTTCTTTGTTGGTGAAGATCTCTATGTTGTAACAAGTGCTTCTAAACATCCAGAGTCACCTGAAAAAGCACCTGCAATAGTTGAAATACTAGATGCTAACCAAATAAAAAAATATGGAATTAGGACCCTTGGTGAAGCCTTATCTATGACCGCTGGCTTTTATACTGCCAAAAGAGAATGGGGACATCAGCCCTTTTTAAGAGGCATACCTGACGGCTTTCTATTCTTATATGACTCTGTACCAATGACTTCTGACAGCACTAAGTCAATATTTCCACTTGATGAGGAACTTTCTCTCGATTTTGTAAAACAAATAGAGATTATTAAAGGTCCTGCTTCTGTACTCTGGGGCCCTGATGCCTTTGCAGGCCTTGTAAATATAGTACCAATGACTGGGAAAGACATTGATGGCATAGACCTCGCCCTTAGAGCAGGAGTTCCTGATCATGAAGGACGTATAACACTGAGTCTTGGCAAAAACTTTGGGATATGGGATGGATTTGTTGCTGTCAGCGCTACCTCTCGCCAAGCGTTTTATGATAGATACACTGTTTTAAAGTGTAATGATGATGTGGCATGTACAAAGCTTTATACAATAGGCGAAGGAACTCTCGATAATTCAAAATACTTAGAAACTGTATTTAACTTTTCTTGGAAAGATTGGCTGAAACTTTCAGGACGCTGGTCAACTGCCACAAACAGATATGTAGTTGGAGAAATGGACTCTGAAAAATTGTGGCCTGCTAAAAAGAAAGTGCCGTTTAGATTCATAAAGCTTGAGGCCCAAAAGGAAATTGGCCTATATAACTTTCGTCTAAGCAGTTACTACAGCAAAATTCCTTATGAAGAACAATTGGTGGATATTTCATGGAATTCAAATAGCCATGTCTATTATGGAGAATTATTTATCGATAGAAAATTTTGGGACTCTACTGCTCTTTTTACAATGGGTGCATCTTACAGATATAATAAAATTACAGGTGCTGTAATTTCTAAAAGTTATTTGCCTGATTATCTGCAACCAGGAAATCCAATATTTACACCAATTATTAACCAAAAAGACTTTGATACTAATTTATATTCTATATATGGGCAGCTTAGAAAGCACTGGAAACATATTGAAGTTTGGGCTGGTTTGAGATTCGATGATCATAGCCAGTACGATAACACCATATCTTATAATTTTGGCACAAGGTGGTATCCCAATAGGAGATGGAATACAAAACTACTTTTTGGAACGGCATATCGTACTCCTTATAATACACAATTAGTAAATAGAAGCGATCTAGAACCTGAAAAAATACAAAACATAACGCTAGAATTTAATTATCGGCCTTTTGAAAACTTAGAGCTCAAGCTTACAGGATTTTGGAACTATATAAAAAATCATGTAAGCGAAGATCCAACAGGAGGACTTTCTGCATCAAGCTCTCAAGATATTTACGGAATCGAAACATCTATAAAATGGCGACCTGCCTATTGGATATCTCTTTGGTTTAATGGCACTTTTTTTAATAACTATGGCGATAACGAATATTATAAAGTGCTTGATTATATAATCATCGAACCAGATGGCACTTTCAAACCATTTTATTCAAGCTGGGAGACACCTTTTGAAACAGGACCTAAACAGTTTTTTAATTTTGGAGTTGAACTAACTCCTGTAAATAATTTAACAATTAGTGCTAAAGTTAAATATGCAAGTTCATATGAAGGATTTTATGACAAAGGGCAAAATACTATGAAAAGCACTGAACAGTGGACTACTGATATTACAGCCACCTACTACAACATCTTAAAAGGACTCGATGCACAAATCTCCATTAAAAATCTCTTTGATAAAAAATATAAGCTTCCAGGAAAATATAGTGATACATTAAGTGAACCATTTTCTGCCTATTTCTCAATTAAATTCCATTACTAGGTAAGTAACAACAAAAAAGACCTTGGTATAAAAATATTGGTAACCAAGGCCTTTTTAAAAGACAAATTCTTTATCTCCAAAAATCAACAATTTTTGTAGCTGTTGTCTGTTCTCGGCGTAACATATCTGCCTTATTAAAATCAGCAGCAGCAGCCTCTTCCTCACCTAATTTGTCAAATACTTCGCTTCTCAAAAAATAAGCTGGTGCATACTCTGGCGAGAGATCAATTGCCCTTGAAAGCGCCTCTACAGCCTCGTCAAGTTCATTGTTTTTGAGGTGAATGGCCCCTTTATGATAGTGAAACCTGTGATTTTCAGGCTCAATTTCTATGGCCCTGTTAATATCTAACAATGCCTTTTCATTATCGCCACTTCTAAGATATGCAATTGCCCTTGCCTGATATGCCTTAGCAAATTCTGGTTCAAGTTCAATCACCTTGGTAAAAGATACGATAGCTTCCTCATATTCTTCATCCATAAATTTAAATTGACCATCAGTAAATAGTTCTTCTACTTCAGGGGTCATATTATCACCTCCTTAAATTTTTATATATAAGATAACCTAATTCTAACTATTTTTAAAAACAAAAAAAAGAGGCCGGCATATTACCGACCTCTTTTATATTAACTAATTGACTTTTTTATTTAATTAGCTAGCACATGCCTTTTCAAGGTTTGGAACCATCTGTTTCTTACGACTCATAACGCCAGGAAGCCATACAGACTTTCCTTCTAATTTTACACCAAAAGCCTTCTCTACTATTGAAGGATCATCTGTAACTGCCAAAAGGTCAGTTCCTTCTTTCATAATATCAGTAAGCATAAGAAAAATGCTGTGGGCATTCTTTTCTGCCTTTACCTTTTCAAGTTCTGCATAAAGATCGTCTCTAATGCCTTCTACGAGATCAAGGGAAACAAGCTCGAGCTGGCCAATTCCAATGGCCTTTCCACTCATATCGAAATCTTTATAATCGCGAAATACGAGATCTCTTACAGGAACGCCTTCAACAGCACTCTTAGCCTTGGCCATCTCCATTCCCCAAGCCATTATGTCATCAACACCTGCAATCTTAGCCAGAGCCTCTGCAGCCTCTTTATCAGCATCAGTACAAGTAGCAGATTTAAATAAAACCGTGTCACTCAAAATGGCAGACATCATAAGGCCAGCAACATTTGGTGGAATGTCCTTTTTATAAACATCCTTATAAAGGGTATAAAGAACAGTACCTGTGCAACCAACAGGCATAGCCACAAAAAGAATTGGATTTGGTGTGGTAATATCTCCAATTTTGTGATGATCAACAACTGCCATCAGCTCTCCCTTGTCCCAATTATCTGGTGCCTGCTTAATATCACTGTGATCAACAAGCATGTATTTTTCACCAGATACATCAGTGCGGAGTTCTGGCTCATCAAAACCAAACTTCTCTAATACTACTTTTGTTTCAGGATTAAGTTCACCCTGTCTGCAAGGTACAGCATCTACACCGAGCATTTTTTGAAGCTCTGCAAAAGCTATTGCAGCAGTAACAGAGTCGGTATCAGGGCTCTTGTGTCCAAGTACATAAACTGCCATTTTCCTAACCTCCTTAAGTTTTAGCTAAAATTGATTATGTTATTTCCTGCACAGGGAAATAATAACGGTTAGTTATGATAATAACCTTTTTAATACTGAATGACAATTCAGTAAAGTCTAATTAACAAAAAACTAGGAAATAAAAAACATCGGATCAACAGGCCCCACACCTTGCCCTAAGGCAAAACCTGCATTAATGGCTCCTGTAACAAATTTTTTTGCATGCTTTATTGCAGTTAAGAAATCTTCACCTTTAGAAATATAAGCACAAATTGCAGAAGAAAGGGTACAACCTGTACCATGGGTATGCCTATTTTCAATTCTAGGAGTAGCTAATTCAAGTCTTTTACTAGCAGAGGCAACAACATCAATGCTCTCTTTTTCATTATATAAATGCCCACCTTTAATTATTACAACAGGCTCATATGGAGATTTACGCCCTGTTTTCATCAGGTGTAAAATCTTATCAGATGCATATTTCATATCATCTAAGTTCAAAATTTTACGACCAACAATAACACCTGCTTCATCTAAATTTGGTGTAAGTATATCAACTACAGGTAAAAGCTTTTCTATATATAGTCCCATAGCCATTTTATCTAAAAGTTCTTTATCATTTTTAGAAAGCATAACAGGGTCAGCTATCACTGGTATTTTCATAAATCTAGTTAAAAACTCTGCTACAACCTCTACATTTTCTTTAGTAGCTAGCATCCCAAGCTTTATAGAATTTGGCAAAAAATCTTCAAAAATGGCTTCTAACTGCCTTGCTAAAATAGTAGATGATACTGGATAAACATCTTTTACACCTTGAGTATTTTGTACAGTTAGAGCAGCAATTACTGCACATGAATAGACCTTAAGGCATGTAAACACCCTAACATCTTGTTGAATCCCTGCCCCACCGCTTGGATCTGAACCTGCAATTGTTAATGCAACTGGTCTTGTTATCATTACCTTAAAGAGATTATCATTAAATTTCTCTAATTTTTTACATATTATCTTGACCAAAGAAAAGGGCTACAATAACTTTCTTTCTGTCTCATAAAATTACAACAAGATTTTAACTGAAAGGAGTTAAAATTGGCTACACAACTCGAATATGCAAAAGAAAATACCCTAACCGAAGAAATGAAATATGTTTGCCAAAAAGAAGGGGTCGCTGAGGATATCCTTTTAGAACGAATTCGCCAAGGACAGGTTGTTATATTAAAGGGAAGATTTAATGAAAAAAAGATCGTAGGCATTGGAAAGGGACTTAGAACAAAAATAAATGCCTCAATTGGCACTTCAACAGATGTATGTGATCTCGAACATGAAAAGAGAAAGGCAAAGATTGCAGAAAAATATGGTGCAGACACCCTTATGGAACTATCTGCAGCAGGAGATCTTGATGAGATAAGGAGACAAATTTTAAAAACTGTCTCTCTTCCTGTAGGCAATGTACCTCTCTATCAGGCATTTTGTGAAACTATAAAAAAATATAAAGATCCAACTAAGCTCGATCCCGAGTATCTTTTTGAACTTATAGAAAGACAATGTGAAGATGGAATTGCATTTATGGCCATCCATTGTGGCATAAATCTATTTACAATAGAGAGAATGAAAAAGCAGGGTTATCGTTATGGAGGTCTCTGTTCTAAAGGTGGTACATTAATGATCCAATGGATGATGAAAAACAATAAAGAAAATCCTCTTTACGAACATTTTGACAGGGTGTGCAACATTCTAAAAAAATATGATACAGTTCTTAGCCTTGGAAATGGCATAAGGGCTGGAGCAATACATGACTCCTTAGACAGGGCACAAATGGCGGAACTTATCCTCAACTGTGAACTTTGCGAAATTGCAAGAGATATTGGATGCCAGGCAATGGTTGAAGGACCAGGTCATGTGCCACTAAATGAAATAGAGGCAAACATAATATTGCAAAAAAAGATGTCAAATGATGCCCCTTATTACATGCTTGGGCCATTACCAACAGATGTTGGAGCAGGCTGGGATCATGTTACTGCAGCAATTGGTGCTGCACAATCATCCATGTATGGAGCAGATCTAATATGTTATATTACTCCGGCAGAACATCTAGCACTTCCGAATGAAGAAGACGTTGCAATAGGGGTAAAAGTAGCAAGGCTTGCTGCACACGTTGGAGATATAGTTAAGCTAAAAGGCAAAGCTGATGAAATAGACAAACAAATTAGTAAAGATAGGCGAGATTTTAGATGGAATGAACAGTTTAAAAATCTCCTTTTTCCAGATGATGCTAGGAAAATACTTGAATCTCGAAAGTCACTTTCACATAAAGGTTGTTCAATGTGTGGAGAGCTTTGTGCCTTAAAAAATGCAGAGGTTACCTTGAACGAGTTTCTTTCTGGTGACAAAATTAATAAAAAGTAAGCCACCTTAGGAGTTTATATGAGGAATACACTCACCATGATTCTAGCAGGTGGAGTTGGTTCTAGGCTTAATATTCTTGTAAAGCACAGGGCCAAGCCTGCTGTACCTTTTGGCGGAATTTATAGGATTATTGACTTTGCCCTTTCAAATGTCATGAATTCAGATATCACTAGAGTAGCCGTTCTTACCCAATATAAGCCTTTATCTTTAATGAGCCACATTGGAAATGGTGCAGCTTGGGATTTGTCAGGACGCACAAGAGAGGTAAAAATACTTCCACCAAGAACTGGAGAAGAAGATTCTGACTGGTATAAAGGAACAGCAGATGCAGTAAGACAAAATCTTGATTTCATTGAATCTCGCCATTCTGATGAAATCCTTATTCTGTCTGGTGATCATGTCTATTATATGGACTATAAAGATATGGTGAAATACCATCGGGAAATTGGGGCAAAAGTTACTGTAGCCATGATGACTGTCCCTTGGGAACAAACTCATCAATTTGGCATAGGGATATTAAATGATAATGGAAAGATCGTCGACTGGGAAGAAAAGCCCCAAAAGGCCAAGTCAAACCTTGCTTCAATGGGAATATATGTATTCGATACAGAATACCTAGTTGATTCTTTAAAAAGCACTACAGAAACTGATTTTGGCCATCATATTCTGCCAAAGGCCATGAAAGATGGCCAATTATATGGATACATATTTAAGGGTTATTGGCGTGATGTTGGCACAATACAATCTTACTGGGATGCTCACATGGACTTATTAAATGCAAATAGTGGCCTAGAACCTGCGTCTTGGGGCATTGTTACAAACCTTGAAGCTGAAGGACATCCCTGCGATTGGCCACCAGCACAGATAGCCCCATCTGCTAATATAAAAAATAGTGCCATTTCAGCAGGTTGTTTAATAAAAGGCACTGTCATAAATTCTGTTTTATCTCCTGGAGTAATAGTAGAAAAAGGAGCAACTGTAATTGATTCCATCATCATGCATCACACCTTTATTGACAGAGGCTGCATACTCAGAAAGGTAATCTGCGATAAAAAAGTAAAACTTAATAAAAATGCAACTGTTGGAAATCCTAATACTAAAACAATCAACAAAGAATTTCCTAAACATCTAAATACAGGCATTACACTTATTGGTAAATGGGCCCAAGTACCAGCAGATGTAACAATTGGTGGCAATTGTATAATATATCCAAAGATAAAAAAAGAACACTGGCAAAAGCTTAATTTAAAAGATGGCGAAACTCTAAAAACTAATCAAGGGAAGGCATTATGAATTTTCAGGATCTAATTCTTACTCTCGACAATTATTGGAAAAAACAAGGCTGTCTTTTGCTTCAGCCTTATGACATGGAGGTTGGCGCTGGCACTTTTCATCCTGCTACCTTTTTAAAATCTTTAGGACCTGAGCCATGGAGAGTAGCCTATGTCCAACCTTCCAGACGTCCTACAGATGGTCGATATGGTGAAAATCCAAATAGGCTACAACATTATTATCAATATCAAGTAATACTAAAACCGAGTCCAGACAATGTACAAGATCTGTACCTCAAAAGTCTTGAAGCCTTTGGGCTTAATCTAAAAGAACACGATGTACGTTTTGTAGAAGATGACTGGGAAAGTCCTACATTGGGCGCTTGGGGCCTTGGCTGGGAAGTATGGCTTGATGGCATGGAAATAACCCAATTTACCTATTTTCAGCAAGTTGGAAGTATAGACTGTTATCCTGTATCAGTAGAAATAACATATGGCCTAGAACGCATAGCCATGTATCTTCAAGAAGTTGATAATGTATATGATCTTAGATGGAATGAGCACACCTCCTATGGAGATGTTCATCTCTTAGATGAAGTTGAATTTTCAAAATACAATTTTGAAGCAGCAGGAGTTGAAATTTTAAAAGATCTCTTTGATAAATATGAATCAGAAGCACACAAACTTATAGAAGAAGGACTTGTACGCCCTGCCTATGATCAATGTTTAAAATGTTCTCACACCTTTAACTTGCTTGAAGCCAGAGGGGCAATAAGTGTATCTGAAAGAACTGCTTATATTGCAAGAGTTAGAAAAATAGCTAGACTTGTAGCTCATGCATATTGTAGCCAGTTAAGTAAGGAAAAGGAGGCGCAAATTGAAAGATAAAGCAGATTTTCTCCTAGAAATCGGTACTGAAGAAATTCCGGCAGGTTATATTCCTAGTGCACTTGAGGCAATGCGAAATGAAATCGCAAGACTGTTTAAGAAAAAACTTATCTTTTTTGATGGAATAAAAACGGCAGCTACTCCAAGAAGGTTAACTTTATATGTATCACAAGTAGATGCTAAACAAGCAGATCAGGAAATAGAATTAATAGGCCCTCCTAAATCTGTTGCATTTGATGAAGACGGAAATCCAACCAAGGCCGCAGAAGGGTTTGCTAAAAAAAATAATGTATCATTAAAGGAGATCTCAATCAAAAAAACATCCAAAGGAGAATATCTTTGTATCCATAAAATTCAGCAGGGTAAACATACAAAAGAAATTTTATCAAACATGCTTCCAGACTTTATTGAAAAGATCCCATTCCCAAAAACTATGAGGTGGGGAACAGAAAAGATAAGGTTTGCACGTCCTATAAGATGGATATTAGCTATATTTGATCATGAGGTTATTCCGTTTAAGCTTGGTAA
>CAYMRT010000012.1:0-11434 GCA_964392885.1 uncultured Desulfobacterales bacterium
TCAAGAAGATATATTTCTTGGCAGAGGCAAACTTACAATCAAGGCATGGGAAGGAGAAATAAGGCGTTTTGTTTTGTTGTCAAAGATTTTTAGAGTAATTAATTTGGTTGATCTTTTTTCTGCAAATGCAAGCCTTCTAGAAGGCTCTTCTTCTTATAAAAAGATGTTAATTAATGCCTTGCTCGATTCTGGAAATATTCATTTAGAAAAGGCAATTATAAAAGGGCGCGGTTTAAACTTTTATGCAACAGGAGATATCCATATTCTTTCCAGAGACTTAGATATTACGCTTTTTGTACAACCTTTAAAAACTATTGATACTATAGTAACTAATGTTCCTCTAATTGGTAGAATAATAGGCGGGAAACATAATTCCTTTTTTGTTGTGCCTGTAAAAATAAAAGGAGATATGGAAGATCCTGAGGTAAATACACTTCAGACAGGATTGGTTACAAATTTATTTGAAAAACTCTTTTTAAATTTTATAAAGGCACCTTTTAAAGGATTAGAAGAGGGAAAGTGGGATATGAAGTTTGAAGATTTTGATAGTAATGAGAAGATTTGGAAAAGACAATTTGAAAGTTGTTACTAGACTGCTTTTAAACTAATTGTTATTCAGACGTATTTTATTAAAAGCTGTTTTTTAAAACGGTGAAAATAATGGCTTTGATATTGGGTTTAAGTGGTAAAGAAATTGAAAAACTAAGCATGAAAATAATAGAAGAAGAACTTGGGGAGACAAATTTTACTCCTCAAGAGCTTGAAATTGTAAAGAGAGTAATTCATGCTACTGCAGATTTTGACTTTGCTAAAAGTATTCGTTTTCATAAGGCTGCTATAAAAAAAGGAATTGCGGCCTTAAAAAACGGCAAGACAATAATTACAGATACTAAAATGGCCGCTTCTGGTATTAGTTGGTATCTTTTAAAAGAAGGGAAAAAACAGATAGTCACGCCAATTTCTTTTCACGAATGTAAAGAGAAGGCAAAAAAAAATGGAAGTACTTTATCAGAAGCAGCTATGGAATTGTCTGTAAAATTTTCCCCCGGCATAATTGTTATTGGAAATGCCCCTACAGCCCTTCTTAAGGTTATAAAACTTGTAAAAAAGAGGGTTCTTTCACCTGATCTCATAATTGGTGTCCCTGTTGGTTTTGTAAATGCTAAAGAATCTAAAGAAGAGCTTTTAAAACAAGACCTTGTTCCTTTTATAACCACTATTGGTAGAAAAGGCGGGACTCCAGTTGGAGTTGCAATTGTGAATGCACTGATTCGTTTAATGCATTCTAGATAACTAACTAACAAACTACTTGTTTTTTTAATTAAAAGTTGCCCTTGAACAAATTTTTTCTTGTGTTAAAAGCTTTCATAAAGACTAGTTGAGAGGAGCGGATGGACTATGTGGAATGCTATTGAGGCAGCTCCCAGAGAGGAGCTGGAAAGAATTCAGTTAAAACGTTTAAGGGATACGGCACAAAGAGTTTATCATCTTGTTCCATTTTATAAGAAAAAGTTTGATGAGCTTGGGATAAAGCCAGATAATATTAAGTCTCTTGATGATCTAAAGCGTCTTCCTTTTACCACAAAGCAAGATTTAAGGGATCATTATCCCTTTGGCCTTTTTACAGTGCCAATGGATCAAGTTGTAAGAATCCATTCGTCTTCAGGGACAACAGGGAAGCCTACAGTTGTTGGTTATACCAGACATGACATGGAAGTGTGGATTGAAGTTATGGCAAGAAGTCTTTCTATGATGGATGTTGGACCTGGAGATGTGGTACACAATGCTTATGGATACGGTCTTTTTACAGGAGGCCTTGGCTTTCATTATGGTGCAGAAAAAGTTGGTGCTGCAGTAGTGCCATCAAGTGGTGGCTTTACCAAAAGACAGCTTCTTTTAATGAAAGACTTTGGTGCAACAATCCTTTGTTGTACTCCTTCCTTTGCCTTGCATTTGGCAGAGGTTGCCAAGGAAGAAGGTTATGATCTTAAAAAGGATTTCAAGATTAGAGCCGGTTTTTTTGGTGCAGAACCTGCGAGTGAAGGGCTTAGACAAGCTCTAAGAGATGCTTGGGGGCTTGTTTATATTGAGGCTTATGGTTTATCTGAAATAATAGGTCCAGGTGTAGCTGCTGGATGTCCTTATGGAAATCTTCATATCTTTGAAGATCATTTTATTCCTGAAGTAATTGATTCAGAAACAGGAGAAGTTCTTCCTGATGGAGAAGAAGGCGAGCTTGTATTTACTACAGTTACTAAACAGGCATTGCCAATAATTCGGTATCGGACAAAAGATATCACCGTATTGCATAGAGAGCCTTGTAAGTGTGGCAGAACCCTTACAGTTATGGAATCTGTTAAGGGTAGAGCAGACGACATGCTTATTGTCAATGGGGTTAACGTATTTCCATCTCAAGTAGAGCATGTACTTACTAAAGTTGAGGGGATAACTCCAAACTATGTCATTGTGTTAGATAAAAAGGGAGTTTTAGACAAGCTTGAAGTATGGGTTGAGGTTGATGATAGGACCTTTGCCGATGGAATCGGCGCACTTGAGCAGTTAAAAGCCAAACTTCAACAAGAGATGTTGAATGATCTTTATATTAATGTCAAAATTAAACTCGTTGAGCCAAAGACCTTAGAACGGAGTATGGGTAAAGCAAAGAGGATTATTGACAAGAGAGAAGCAGAGGTGCTTAAAAAATGATAAAGAAATACGGAATTAAACAACTTTCAATCTTTTTGGAAAATCGTAAGGGTAGGCTTCTTGAGGTAACAAAAGCCTTAAAGGAAGCATCAATAAACATAAGGGCATTAGCACTAGCTGAATCTGCTGAGTTTGGAATATTAAGGTTAGTTGTCAATAACCCTGAAAAGGCAAAAAATGTATTGTCTTCTTCAGGTTTTACCTTAAGAGAACAAGATGTTTTTGCAGTAGAAGTTCCAGATGAGCCAGGTAGTTTTTATCAAGTTGTAAAAATACTTTCTGAAAAAGATATAAACATCGATTATACATATGCCTTTGTAGGTGGTGCAGATAAAGCTGTTTTGATTTTTAAAGTTCCTTCTGACAGGTTAGAAGAGGCTCTTAATGCCCTTTTGAATGGAGGGATAAAACTTGTAGAACCAGTGTTTTTTTATGACTAAATATTGTTAGGGCAAGTAGGATGAAGACAAAATTTATCTTTGTAACAGGTGGGGTCCTTTCTAGCCTTGGGAAGGGCCTTGCTGCTGCGTCAATTGGTGCACTTCTTGAGGCAAGGGGACTTTCTGTAACTCTTCAAAAGTTGGATCCATACATAAATGTTGATCCTGGTACTATGAACCCTTTTCAGCATGGAGAAGTTTTTGTTACTGATGATGGTGCAGAGACTGATCTGGATTTAGGTCATTATGAAAGATATACAAGTATAAAGTGTGCCCAGAGACATAATTATACTTCAGGGCGTATTTATCACAGTGTTATTTCAAAGGAAAGGGCTGGAGATTATCTTGGAGGTACTGTTCAAGTAATTCCTCATGTTACAGATGAAATTAAACAAGCTATTTTACAGCTAAGCGGTGAAGCTGACATTGCTATTGTAGAAATAGGAGGAACTATTGGGGACATAGAGGGTCTGCCTTTTATTGAGGCAATTCGTCAGCTTAGAGGAGATCTAGGACGAGAAAATACCCTTTATATTCATGTCACTTATGTCCCATATATAAAAGCTGCTGGCGAGCTTAAAACCAAGCCAACCCAGCACAGTGTAAAGGAGCTCCGTTCTATTGGTATCCAGCCTGATATTATCCTTTGTAGAACAGAAATGGATCTTTCAAACGATATTAAGAGGAAGATTGCCCTTTTTTGTGATGTAAAAGAAGACAGGGTAATAACTGCAAAAGACGTTAAATGCATTTATGAAGTGCCTCTTTGTTTTCATAGAGAGGGGCTAGATGAGCGTATAGTTGAAAGCCTTAATATTTGGACAAGGCAGCCAGTGCTTACTGCCTGGGAAAATTTGCTGGCAAAGGTTGAACAGCCCCAATACTCGGTAAAAATTGCCATGGTTGGTAAGTATGTAAACTTGAGAGAATCATACAAAAGTCTAAACGAGGCGCTTTTTCATGGTGGAATTGCAAATAGCACAAAGGTGGAAATTGATTTTATAAACTCAGATGAAATACGTGGTGAAGAATTAAAGGAGAGACTTTCTGAGGCAGATGGTGTACTTGTTCCTGGTGGTTTTGGAAGTAGAGGTATTCCAGGAAAACTCGAGGCCATCAACTATGCTAGGGAAAATAAAATTCCTTTTTTTGGAATATGTCTTGGGATGCAACTAGCAGTAATAGAGTTTGCAAGAAATGTAGCTGGATTGTCAATGGCGGATAGCACAGAATTTTCTCCTAATACTCCTGATCCTGTAATTTATCTTATGAAAGAGTGGTATGATTATAGAACAGATACTATTCAAAAAAGGGATGAGCATAGTCAAAAAGGAGGCACTATGCGCCTTGGTGCTTATCCTTGTAAACTTTTACCTGATACAATAGCATTTAATGCATATCAAAAAGAGGAAATATTTGAGAGACATAGACATAGATATGAGTTTAACAACTCTTATAGGGAGATTTTGACCCAGTCGGGGCTAAAGATTTCTGGCCTTAGCCCAAATGGTGAGCTTGTTGAAATAGTTGAAATAGAAGATCACCCTTGGTATTTGGCTTGTCAGTTTCATCCTGAGTTTAAATCAAGACCACTTGATCCACATCCCCTTTTTGTGTCTTTTATTAGTGCAGCACTTAGATATAAATTTGATCAAAAAAAAGAAGAATAGTAATGGCTACTGTTTCAATAGGAGATATTTTGGTTGGAAAAGGGCAGAGGCCTCTATTAATAGCAGGGCCCTGTGTCCTAGAAGATTTTGATATTGCCTTTGAAATTGGAAAACATATGAAAAGTGTTGCAGATGAGTTGGGCTTTTCATATCTTTTTAAGGCCTCTTTTGACAAGGCCAATCGAACTTCTATTTCTTCTTATAGGGGGCCTGGCTTGAAGGAAGGTCTCACGATTTTATCACAAGTAAAAAGAGAACTAAAGTGCCCAGTAACAACTGACATTCATGAAGTTACTCAAGCAGAGCCTTTGGCAGAGGTGGTTGATGTGATCCAAATTCCAGCTTTTTTGTGTAGGCAAACCGACTTACTCATTGAAGCTGGTAAAACTGGTAGAGTAATAAATATTAAAAAAGGGCAGTTTTTGGCTCCTTGGGATATGATTTATCCGGTTGAAAAGGTACGCTCCACTGGTAATGAGAAAATTATTTTGACAGAACGTGGAACATGTTTTGGTTACAATAACCTCGTGGTAGATATGAGAAGTTTGCATATTATGGCAAGTTTTGGTTGTCCTGTAATATTTGATACAACTCATAGCGTACAGCTTCCTGGTGGCGGGAAAGGTTGCTCTTCTGGTCAGCGTCAGTTTATTCCAAATCTTGCCAGAGCTGCTGCGGCATGTGGGTGTGACGGTATATTTATGGAAGTATATCCTAACCCTGAAAAGGCAAAATGTGATGGTGCCAATAGCCTTCCTTTAGATGATACAAGGAAAGTTTTGTCAGATCTAAAAAGAATTTTTGAGCTTTTTCATGAATAAACAAGTAGATAATTCTCTTTTGGAAAAAGCGAAAGATGTTAAACTATTAGTGTTAGATGTTGATGGAGTCCTTACAAATGGGCAAATAGTTTATGACTGCAATGGGAATCAGTTGCACTTTTTTCATGTTCGAGATGGACTTGGAATAAAATTATTAAAGCGTAATGGAGTTGAAGTTGCTGTAATAAGTGCTAGGTCATCAAAGGCACTTGAAAAACGCTGTAAGGAGTTAGGAATTGGTTTTGTTTTTCAGGGCGAAAATAACAAGCTGCTTTGTTTGGAAAGGATAATCCATCAGTTAAATTTATCGATGAAAGAAGTTTGTTCAATTGGAGACGATCTTGTTGATTTGCCTCTATTAAAAGCTTGTGGTTTTTCTATTACTGTTGTAGATGCACCTGATATAATACATGAACATGTAGATTATGTAACAAAAGCACCTGGTGGATTCGGGGCGGTAAGAGAGGCTTGTGAGCTTATCTTAACAGCCAAAGGCCTTTGGCATAAAATTCTAGAAGGATATCTGTGAATAAGAACCTCTTTTTTGGGCTTTCTTTAATCCTTTCTGCACTAATAATTGGTATAATTATATGGAGAATGGGAGGGCAGGAAGAGAATGTTTTTTCTCCTGACCTAAAGAATATTAAGGCAGATTTGGTACTTTATGGAGTGAGATATAAAAGAGATACTAAAGATACTCCCTCAAAGTGGATAGTCAACGCTGAAGTAGCCCGTTTTTTCGAGAAGAAAAAAGAGGTCGATTTCAAAAACGTAAATGTAACTTTCTTTACAAGAAAAAGAGATAGTATTTGGGTAGAGGCTAAAAGAGGCAATTACGATATCTCTAGAGGAGTGCTTTCTGTCTTTGAAAATGTTATAGTAAAAGGTATAGGTGAATATACTTTATATACAGAGTGTCTTTTTTATTTCCCTAAAAAAGGTACCATAGAAGCCCCAAAAGATGTTAAACTTATTGGTGATAGTGGAAACCAAGTAATTGGGCATGATATGCGTTATTATATAAAAGAACACCGTCTTTTGCTTTACTTACCAGAGGTAGTTATAAGAGATGGCGAAAATACACGAATATAGAAGGAGTTTAATGTGAAAGACGTAACGTTATTTTGTTTTCTTTTAATAATTGCAGTTTGTTCTTTTGTTTTTTTAAACTCAACTAGTTATTCCCTGGCCTCAAATACAAAAAAGGGGAATGTAAGGCCGTCTCAAGCAATAAGGATTACGAGTGATAAATTAGAGGCAATGGATCAGGAAGGGAAAGTGGTGTTTACTGGTAATGTTGTTGCTAAAAGAGGAGAGCTTACTATTTATGCCGACAGAATAGAAGTTTATTACTCTCAGACAGATAAAAAAGATGGCAACAAGGCCAAAAGAAAGCTTAAAAAAATTATTGCTACCGGACACTTAAAGATTGTTCAAGGTAGGAGAAGGGCAACTGCCAAAAAGGCAATATATCTAAAACCTAAAGAAAAGATAGTTCTCCTTAAAGACGCTATTGTATGGGATGGGCCAAATAGCGTGAAGGGAGATAAGATCACACTCTTTGTAAATGAAAATAGAAGCGTTGTTGAAAGTGGTGGTAAAAAGAGGGTTGAAGCAGTTGTTTATTCTGAAGAGTAGATATGAATAATGGTAAAAGCATTCTTGAGGCAAAGGGATTAAAAAAGATTTATAAGGGACGGGCAGTAGTTGATGGTGTAGAGCTTTGTCTTAAAAGTTCATCTATAACTGGACTTCTTGGTCCAAACGGGGCCGGTAAGACAACAACGTTTTATATGATCGCAGGTCTAATAAGTCCTGATGAAGGAGTAGTTTTGCTTGATGAAAAAGACATTACAAATCTTCCAATGCATAAACGGGCACATTTGGGAATAACTTATTTACCTCAAGAGCCATCTGTATTTAGAACTCTTTCTGTATTTGAAAATATTGAAATTGTCTTTGAGAGTAAAAAGATACCCAAAAAAGAACGAAAAGAAAAAGTAAAGGCGTTACTTGAAGAAATGGGTCTGCTTTCTTTAATGGAGCAAAAAGCAGCTTCCCTTTCTGGTGGAGAGCGTAGAAGAGTTGAGGTGGCACGGGCTCTTGCTACAGACCCAAAATTTATACTTTTAGATGAGCCTTTTGCTGGAGTTGATCCTTTAGCTGTTGCAGATATTCAAAGTATCATTAGGGGGCTAAAGGGGAAAGGCATTGGAGTTTTTCTTTCTGATCATAACGTCCGTGAGACCTTGACTGTGTGTGATAGCGCTTATATTGTTAGTTCAGGCAAGGTAATTGAATATGGCACTCCTGAGAAAATAGCTAATAGCGAAATTGCTAGAGAAATATATTTAGGAAAAGAATTTTCTTTATAAATATGGCACTTGAATTAAAGCAGAATCTTAAATTAACTCAACAACTTGTAATGACGCCTCAGTTGCAGCAGGCTATAAAGCTGTTGCAACTTTCTCGTGTAGAATTAATTGAAGCCATTCGTCAGGAATTAGAAAAAAATCCAGTTCTAGAAGAAGCTTCATCAACTGAGATAGAAAATATAAAAAGTACTGATCAGCTTGTTCAGGAATCTGAGGCTGAGAATTGGCAGCAAGAAAATGTTCCAGAACTGGCAGCCTCTGATCAGGAAAAGACACCTTGGGAAAAGGCTGCTGTAAGGGAGACAAACTGGCAAGAGATTTGGGATGATGAGTATAGAAGAAATCTGCCATCGTATTCCTTTGAAGAAAAAGAGACCCCAAATTTTGAAAATTTTGTATCAAGCAAATCAGATTTAAAAGATCATCTTTTGTGGCAACTCCAACTCTCTGATCTTTCTGAAGAAGATAAAAAGATTGGCAGTCTTATTATTGGGAATTTGGATAAAAATGGTTACTTAAAAGCCACAGTTGAGGAAATTGCCAAGGATGCAAACTCTAGTGAAGAGAGAGTGGAGAAAGTATTAAAGCGGATTCAAGAGTTTGATCCAGTTGGGGTAGCTGCTCGTGATTTGAGAGAATGTCTTTTAATTCAGATTGAACACTTGGGTATTACTGATTCTTTAGTAAAAGAGCTGGTATCCAAGTACTTACATCAAGTGGAACTTCATAATTATCAGCAAATAGCGAAGGCAACCGGTAGAAGTGCGGAGGATGTAGTAAAGGCTATTGATGTAATCAAATCTCTGGATCCTCGTCCTGGTTCTGCTTATTCTACAGATGATGTGCAATATATCGTGCCGGATATTTATGTTTATAAAATTGGTGATGAATATGTGATTACTCTTAACGAGGAAGATTTGCCCAATTTACGTATAAATCCTTATTATACTGAAGTGGTAAAGAATGGCAAAGTCTCAAACGATACAAAGGATTTTATCCAAGAGAAAGTGAAGTCTGCTCAGTGGTTGATAAAAAGTATTGATCAGAGAAAAAAGACAATTTACAAAGTTACTCAGAGCATTGTGAAGTTTCAAAGGGAATTTTTAGATAAAGGCATCGCATACTTGAAGCCTTTGGTTCTAAAAGATGTGGCAGAAGATGTTGGAATGCATGAGTCCACTATAAGCAGGGTTACTAGCAATAAGTATGTGCATACTCCCCAGGGAATTTTTGAACTCAAATTCTTTTTTAGTACGGGTCTTCCAAGAAAAGATGGGTCTTCTGAAATTGCAGCCCAAAGCGTGAAAGAAAGGATAAAACGTCTTATTGAAAATGAAGATCCAACCAAACCCCTTAGTGATAAACAAATTGTAGAGATCTTAGCCAAAGACAATATCAAGATTGCCAGAAGAACTGTGGCAAAATATAGAGACTTGATGGGTATTTTACCATCAAGTAGAAGGAAACGACCCAAAATTAAGTGATTTTTATTTACTGAAGAAATGGAGGAAATATATTTATGCAGATTAATGTGACTTTTCGTCATACAGATCATTCAGATGAGTTAAAAGATTACATACATGATAGGTTTTCCAGGCTTAAAAAGTATAGCGATACACCAATGAATGTGAATGTAGTTTTGACTGCTGAGAAGTTTAGAAAGAGTGCAGAAGTGGTAATTACTGGTGATGGCATAAGGGCTGCCGCAAAACAAGAGCATGATGATTTAAGGGCTGCAATTGATTTGGTTCTTGACAAGATAGAAAGACAGCTTAAAAAATTCAGAGATAAATTTAAGGCTAGAAGGCATGCTTCATCTGCTCCAAAGCAATCTGGCAGTGTTGAACCAGTTTCTGCTGAGGAAGCAGAGCAAGTTATCACAATAAAAAAGATAGATACGAAACCCATGTCAATAGAGGAGGCTGCAGATCAACTCCAAATAAGCGGTATGGATTTTCTTGCCTTTATAAATGCCAGTACAAATAGGGTGAATGTTATTTATTGGAGAAAAGACGGAAGTTTAGGGCTTTTGGAGCCATAAAGGGTGCATATATCAAGTTATCTTTGCAAAAAAAACATTCTTTATAACCTTGAAGCTGATAGCAAGGAAGAGGTCTTGAAAAGATTAGCAGAAAAGGCCTCTTCTTTAATTAATGAAGCATCATTTGAAGAAATCTTTAGAGTTTTATCAGAAAGGGAGGAACTTGGTAGTACTGCTATAGGAGGTGGTATTGCTATTCCTCATGCAAAGGTTGAAGGGCTTAAAAAGATTTTTATTGTGGTGGCTGTGAGCTCAAAAGGTGTACCTTTTGAGGCCTTAGATGGAGAGGATGTGTATGTAATTTTTACATTGCTTGCCCCTGAAGATGCTACCATTGAATATCTAAAAGTGCTTGCCAATGTTTCACGCTTGTTAAAGAAGGGGCAACTTATTTCTCATCTCAAAGAGGCCAAGGGTGAAGAAGAGATTATAGAAATTATAAAAGAGACCGAGTTTAATCGTATCGCTAGATAAGGAGAATTTTTGGATAAGGCCATTTCTAGAAATATTCAAATAATAATCATAACAGGAATGTCAGGCTCAGGGAAGAGTACTGCTCTTAGGGCATTTGAAGATCTTGGTTATTACTGTGTAGATAACTTACCGATAGCCCTTTTACCTGAGTTTTTGGCTCTTACCAACTCAAATTCCCAAAATCCTACTAATAAAATTGCACTTGTAATGGATGTTAGAGAAAAGGATTTTCTAGATAAGTATGAGTCCATATTTAAAAAAGTAAAAGAGATGGGGGCGTATCTTGAAGTGCTCTTTTTGGATGCAAGTGACAATGTGCTTATTCAAAGGTATAGCCAGACGAGAAGAAGACATCCGCTTCAATCGAAAGGAGACATCCTTACAGCAATTAATGAAGAAAGGAGTAGGTTGCGAGGGCTAAGAGAATTTGCAGATAATTACATTGATACAACGAATAAAAACGTTCATGAATTGAGACAGATGGTCCTTAGCATGTATTCTACAAGAGATGATCTTACCAAGCCATTGATTCATGTAATTTCGTTTGGATTTAAATATGGTGTCCCTCCAGATGCTAGTTTGGTGTTTGATGTAAGATTTTTGCCTAACCCTTATTTTGTAGATGAATTAAGGCCGCTTAGCGGGCTCGACGAAGGCGTTTTTAACTATGTGCTTGAAAAAGAGCCTACAAGGGAATTTATAGCGCGTCTTGAGTCTCTTTTGATATATCTCCTTCCTCAATATTATCAAGAAGGAAAGGTCTATTTAGTAATTGGCATAGGTTGTACAGGTGGCAGGCACAGAAGTGTTGCCATTGCCAAATGGTTAGGAGATGTGTTTAAATCAAGAGGAGAAGAGGTGCTTGTTACCCATAGAGATTTAAACAGAGAGGGATAAATTATGATTG
>CAYMRT010000013.1:0-2113 GCA_964392885.1 uncultured Desulfobacterales bacterium
AATCTTCATACTCAAGAACTTTTATGTCAAATGCTAAAGCATCTTTTTCATATTTAAAGCTTGGTTTTGTACCAATTTGAGTCCATTTTTCATATTTAACAGCATGACATCTACCACAAGCATTTTCAAATGCTATTGCCGGAGTTACACTCTCTTGTTCAATAGCTATTGACTTCAGGTATGCAACCATATCTGCTACTTCTTGATCAAGATCTCCACCAGCACCATAGAACTGAGTCATTGGATGCATTTGACCTTTTGCAGGATCAAACTTATGCTCAACCTTTAAAGCATGAGCAGGGTTTTTGATAAGGTTCGCTAAGAACTTTTCATCATAAATAACACCTGCATTACTTAAATCAGGCGGGTTAACACCATAAGCACCAGCTGCTGTTACCGGATCCATTGGAGCTGGCATACCAGCTACTTCAATTGAGTGACAACCAGTACATGCACCGGCACCTAAAACTAAATCTTTACCACGAGCTGCATCGCCAGTCTTGTTGATAGCAGGTAAATCAGCATACACAAAATTTTCACTCTCAACATGTTTATGCATTACGTGGTGAGCATACGGCTCAACCAAGTAGTAAGTTATAAGTGTAAAAAATATAACAACTGCTAATATAATTGGTTCTTTATTTTTCATTTTTATTTCCTTATAACTTTTTTTCTTTTGCTGTTATGAACGGTAATGCGATCCATAAAGCAATAAACGCTAGTGCAGCAACTAAACCGATTGTACTAAATGCACCTTCAGGTGGTAATTTACCCATAGCAGTTAACACAATCATATCTATCAACAGTAACCAGAACCAGATTCCAAACGCACCACGGCGATTTGCAGGAACAGTATTTGGACTTCTATCTAAGAATGGCAACAGAACAAAGATCACTTGAGCAAAACCAAATGCTATTAGTCCGATATTTACAGAGAATGGACGTAAGATCTCATAAGACCACAAGAAATACCACTCAGGATAGATGTGTGCAGGAGTCTTTAGACCATCTGCCGGATCAAAGTTTACAGGGTCCATCGCAAAATTGTAATGATAGAACACAAGATAGAAAAAGAATATCAAGTAAATACCGACAACCATCATATCTTTAGACATAAAGTCATTGGCAAATCTCATTACTTTAGAACCTTTTTTATCACCTGCTAAATATTTTTGAGCTTCTGCATCAAAATCGATCTCTTCACCATCTTGATTGTTAACGTGCGGAATACGAAGAGCTGCAAAGTGAAGCCCGATCAATCCTAAGATCGCTAACGGTAAAAGAAGTACGTGAAGCATAAAGAAACGGTTTAAGAATGCTTGAGCAGGAACATAATCCCCACGAATCCACTCAACAAGACCATCTAAATGTAATCCACCAAGAGAGAAGATATTTGTAATAACCATACCTGCCCAGTAAGACATTTGACCCCATGGAAGCATATAACCAGAGAATGCCTCAGCAGAGAATGTTATGAACAACAACATACCTGAGATCCAGATCATCTCACGACCCTTCTTGTAAGAACCATAATAGATACCCGTAAACATATGGATATAAATAATCAGGAATACAACTGATGCAGCTACACCGTGAACATGTCTCCACAGCCAACCAAAACCAACTTCTCTCATAATCGTGTAGTTAACACTATCAAATGCCAAATCAACATTTGGCTGATAGTACATTAACAAAAAGATCCCAGAAACCAAAAGTAAAATGAATGTGATCATTAGAACCATACCCATTGCCCATAAAAAGTTTATGTTTTTTGGAATCCAGTACTCAGATGCCATCACTTTTTCAACTTTTTCAATAGCTAAGCGTTGATTTAACCAATCTTTAACACTTGTTGCTTTTTCAAAATGTGCCATTTTTTTCCTTTTTTAAATTAAAGCGTTACGCCGTTTTCTTTCATGTTCTCGTACTCAGGTCCAACTTCACCCAATACTAACTTATTTCCATCGATTTTAAATGGCGGTATATCCAGTCCACGTGGAGGTGGAACTTTTGTTACCTCACCGGCAAAATCAAACTGACCCCCGTGACAAGCACATATAAAGCCCTCTTCATCAGGATAATATGCAGGAATACAACCCAGGTGTGTACATAA
>CAYMRT010000014.1:0-3423 GCA_964392885.1 uncultured Desulfobacterales bacterium
ACCTCTAATATCTTACGTCCACCGGCATCTAAAACTTCTTCAGCAAGCTTGATACCTATTGCCTCAGGATCACTTGAGTTGCCAGTAATCGACCTTTTTATAACAGTTTTACCCTCTTCATCAGCTACAAGACCATGAAGCTCTATTTTTGAGTCTTTTAAAACAGCCATTCCTCCAATTGGCACCTGACAACCACCCTGAAGCCTGTCTAAAAAGGCCCTTTCAGCCCTAACACAAAGACCGGTCTCTTCATGATGGACAGACATAAGGATCTGCCTCGTATCATTATCTTTACTTCTAAATTCAATACCAAGGGCCCCCTGGCCTATTGCAGGAAGCATTATATCACTCGGCAAAATAGCAGTTATTCTGTTTGAAAGACCCAACCTATTAAGCCCTGCCGCAGCAAGTATTATTGCATCATAAAGGCCTTCATCAAGCTTTTTTAGCCTTGTATCAAGATTACCTCTAAGAGACTCTACAATTAAATCAGGACGTATCCTTCTTATTTGAGCCATTCGTCTAAGACTACTTGTACCGACCTTAGCCCCTTTGGGTAGTGCTTCTAAGCTGTCTGCCTTATTGGAAATAAAGGCATCTTTGTTATTTTCCCGCTTAGGGAATATAGAGACCTCCAAACCATCTGGAAGTTCAGTAGGCACATCTTTCAAGCTATGAACTGCAATATCTGCTCTTCCATCAAGAAGTGCCTCTTCTATCTCCTTTACAAAGAGACCCTTTCCTCCCACCTTAGCAAGAGGAACATCTAAAATCTTATCTCCTTTAGTAGTAACCTTTAAAAGCTCTACATAAACATCAGGCCAATTTTTTTCTATCTGTTCCTTAACCCAAGTACTCTGTGCAAGCGCCAGCTTGCTCTTTCTTGTTGCTAATACAAGTTTCTTTTTCATTAAAAATCTATCCTCCACATGAACTGCAACTAGTACTAGTACATCCTTTGCAACTTGAACCTTTTTTCCCTGTGCCAACAAACTTATCTCCACTTTTCATGGCAAACATGGACATTTTTTTAGTAGTATCGCTAGATCCACACTTTCTACATTTTATCACTTTATCAGAGCCAAAAACAAGCTGCTCAAACTCTTCTCCACATGAATTGCAAATATATTCATAAATAGGCATATTTTACCTCCTAACTCTAAATTAAATACCAAGGCAATCCATTACTGCTGCAGCTAACAAAGGAAGCATAATCTCGTGATGACCTGTAAGGTTGAAACCTTTCCCTCCTTCCAAAGTAGGTCGTTGAACCACATTGGTCAAGGGACGATATTGCCTAATAAAATCCATATTGACGGTAACAAACCTTGTAACTTCATGACCCATATTTCTAACTGCAGTTAAGGCCTTTAAAAATACTTCCGGTAAAAGCACTGCCGAACCTATGTTAAAATATACACCATCTTGCAATTCTGCCACAAGGGAAGTAAAGACCTGAAAGTCCCTATAAGTGGCCTGTCCTATTTTTGAGCCATCAGCCATTGGATGAATATGTATAATATCCGTCCCAAGGGCAACATGAACCGTTATAGGGACTTTTCTTTTAGCTGCCTGTGCAAGAAGGCTGTACTTATTGTAAGGGAAGTCTCTTTCTAGCAGTTTCTCACCAACAGCCTGTCCTAAACCAATATCTTTTTTTGATGCAAAATCTATTGCATCATTTAAAAATTCGCCTGTTTCTCTTGCTGCACCAAATTGTCCAGATCCTAATACCGCTGCCACGTCCTCTGAGGTTTTGCCTGCCATAGCAAGCTCGCTATCATGAATAATCCCTGCTCCATTCAATGCAAAAGCACTTACAAGACCTTTATCTATTAAATCTATTAAAAGGGGGGTCAGACCAACCTTTATAACATGTGCCCCCATGGCAACAATAATCTTCTTGCCTTTTTCATAGGCATTTGCCCAGTAAGAAGCTATATCAAATAAATCCTTTGCGGCAAGCTGTTTTGGAAGGGATCTTAAAAACTGTCTAAATGATAGACCTTGTTCTAGGGGCTTACAAAGATCATTAACGCTTACCTTGCTTGGCCTGTCGTAAAGAGAGTATGTATTTAGAGCTTTAAATGAAAATGGCTTGGGATAACTCACTCTTCAAAGATACTCCTTTCCACTATTTCACATATCATATGCCCAATAAATATGTGTACTTCTTGTATCCGTGGCGTATCTAAAGAAGCTACCTTAATTAAATAATCACATACGTCTTTCATTGGGCTATCTTTTTCTCCACTTAAACCTACTGTAAAAAGACCATTTTTTTTACCGACTTCAAGTGCTTTAATAACATTTTTAGATGATCCACTTGTGGAGATCCCAATTAACACATCTCCTGTTTTTCCTAGGGCTTCAACCTGTTTTTTAAACACATCATCGTAAGTAAAATCATTTGAAATAGCTGTTAAAATTGAAGTATCCGTAGTAAGAGCAATAGCAGGCAAAGGAGTTCTATTAATTTTGAATCTATTAACAAATTCTGCAGCCAAGTGTTGGCAATCTGAAGCACTTCCTCCATTTCCGCATAACAAAACCTTTTTGCCTTTCTTAAATGCATTAGAGATTAACATTGCTATCTCTTCAATATCCTTTTGATAAGCAGTAATTGTAACATTTAGAGCGTTAATCAACTCATTTACAGCTTCTTCAAGAAGTTTTTTTGCCATTTCCCAATCTCCTTCAAGGCATGAATTTAGAAAAATAAAATCGACGTACTTTGTCAACTAATTGGTGGCATAACTTTCCCATAATTAGGCAAGGTTTTCCATAAGAGAATTTTATTCTTACGCCTTCAAAAGCAATATCCCATTTAAAATGCATGTTTTTCCTCTACTTTGAGTAAATAGCTTTTGAGGTATGCTCCTTGCATATATCTAAAAAAAACTTTTTAGGGAATTTAAGTATGAACCCAACTCCTATTGCAGATCTATTATCTGGAATGAATGTTCAACCAGCAGGAAGCCAATTAGGATCTTCCACAAAGACATCGGACTCGTTTAAAAATTTGTTACTAAATAATATTGGACTAGAACAAAAATTTATAGACAATCAAGATATCAGCAACGAATTTCAAGAGCTACTCAGCCTGTTGTCCCTTTTTTGGAATCCTATACCTAACCAAACCAATATTCTAACACAGAACACCCAAACAAACCCAGATATAGAGCTAAATGAGCTACAAACCCATTTATTAAAGCAAATTGACCCCAAATCACCAACTCCCATTTCACCTAAAAATGAACCAAAGGCCTTTGATGGATTTATCCCTGAACTCCAAACTCTTCTATCCATTATCCAAGAAATTTTTTCAAACAACAAGATGACCATCAACACTGATTCTAATACTAGCTCAAATAATACAATCGATACTACAAAAATATCACAAAATTCACCTATTGACACTGA
>CAYMRT010000015.1:0-2637 GCA_964392885.1 uncultured Desulfobacterales bacterium
TCTGTTGTAAATAAACAGCTTCTTCCTACGTACGATGTATTTGATGAGGCGAGATATTTTCGTCCGGGGGAACCATCAGTTCCTGTTAACTTTAATGGATATAGAATAGGAATTACAATATGTGAAGATATATGGAACGAGCCTGGTCTATGCAGTAGCTGTGAGATCTATGACATTGATCCAGTAGAGGATCTAATAAAAAAGGGAGTAGATTTTATAATCAATATATCGTCTTCTCCATTTTTTATAGGAAAGCCAAGCCTTAGATCTAATTACTTAAAGAGTTTGAGCAATAAATATCAAGTGCCTTTCTTGTATTGCAATAGCGTTGGAGGGCAGGATTGCTTGGTATTTGACGGGGCAAGTTTTGCAGTGGTGCCTCAAAATGGGAAAATAGCCCAAGGTTATGACTTTGCTGAGGATCTTATTATTGTGGATTTAAAGAAAAGTGAAGGACATTTTAGGCAGATTTCTGCAAGCATAGAAGAAGAGGCAACAAAGGCGCTTGTCCTTGCATTGAGGGATTATACTAGAAGATGCGGTATAAAAAAGGTAACCCTTGGTCTTAGCGGTGGCATAGATTCGTCTCTTACAGCATCACTTGCTGTAAGGGCACTTGGGAAAGAGAATGTGCTCGGTGTGTTAATGCCTTCCCAATATACTTCTAAAGAGAGCCTTGAAGATGCAGAAGAACTTGCTGAAAAGCTAGATATTAAAACGGTTACATTGCCTATCTCCTCCATATTTGATGCATATTTGAAAGAATTAGCCATTGTTTTTGATGATTTGCCTCCAAATGTTGCTGAAGAAAATATTCAGGCACGCATAAGAGGCAATTTGTTAATGGCAATTTCAAATAAGCTAGGCTATATGGTGCTTTCCACGGGGAACAAAAGTGAGCTTGCTGTAGGATATTGTACCCTTTATGGCGATATGTCTGGAGGGTATGCACTTATATCTGATTTGCCAAAGACCTTTGTATATAGGGTTGCACATTTTATTAACTCGCAAACTCCCGTAATCCCCCAAAGGGTATTTGAAAAAGCACCATCAGCAGAGTTACGGCCTAATCAAAAAGATCAAGATGACCTTCCTCCTTATGAAATTCTAGATTCAATTCTTGACCTGTATCTTGAAAGGAAGCTAAGCGCAAAGGATATAATAAGCCGTGGTTTTGATGAGACGGTTGTAAAAAGAGTGCTTTCAATGGTGGATAAAAATGAATATAAAAGGTTACAGGCTCCTCTTGGCCCTAAAATAACACAGAAGGCCTTTTGTTGTGGGAGAAGATATCCTGTAGCACATGGTTTCAGGCCTCTTTAACATGGAAAAAGGGATCTTTATAAAGGATATTAAGCCAGGTATTCATGTTAAGGGATTGTTTTGCGTAGTTTCAAAGTCCCTTAGGAAAACCAAAAATGGTGATCCGTTTTTGTCTATAACTCTTAGTGATAAAAGCGGAGAAATAGAAGCAAGAGTCTGGGATAACGCAGAAGAGATTTCAATTAAATTTGCAAAAGGAGACTTTGTAATAATTCAGGCCGAGGCTGTAGAGTTTAATAATAAAACTCAATTAAAGGTAATTGAATTAGATTGCCTTGATGCAGACAGAGTACAAGTTGAGCATTTTCTTCCAACTTCAAAATGTGACTTAGATACAGCCTTGGCGCTCCTTTATAGGTCAATAAAAGAGATAAAAGATGCCAGTTTGAGGGTTCTTCTTACAGAAATTTTTTCTGATAAAAAGATAGAAAAGGCTTTTAGAGAGGCTCCTGCTGCTAAAAAGATGCATCATGCCTATGTGGGAGGCCTCCTTGAGCATGTAACAAATTTAATAGAGCTTACAAAGCTTGTTTGTAAAAAATATCCTCACTTAAAAAAAGACCTCCTTATTGCCGCTTGCATTTTGCATGATCTAGGAAAAATAAGAGAGCTGAAATGGACACCTCCTCCAATAGAGTACACTGATGAAGGACGCCTTCTTGGCCATATAGCCATTGGCCTTGAAATGATTGACAGGGCCTGTAAGACAATTGGCATTGAGACAAATAGTGGGAGTATTTTATCTCTCAAACACATAATTTTGAGTCATCATGGGCATAAAGAATTTGGTTCACCTGTTCTTCCTATGACTGAAGAGGCCCTTATATTTCATATGGTTGACGATATGGATGCAAAGATTAACTTTTTATGGGGACTTAAAGAAAAAACAAAAGAAGATGAATCAGGATATAAGTGGTCTGAATATCAAAGGCTTTTTGAAAGATATTTCTTTTTGGCACCACTGGTTGAAGAAGATAAAGAGAAGATAAGCGTTAAAAAAGGTCCTTTACAATCGAGACTTTTTGAATCAGAGGATCAGTCTTGACATGGTTGCATCCTTTATGGTATAGCTATCAAGCCGTTAGGGAACGGGCGGATAGCTCAGTTGGGAGAGCATCGGCCTTACAAGCCGGGGGTCACAGGTTCGAGCCCTGTTCCGCCCACCATCTTTTTAGCGGGGTCGTAGTTCAGTCGGTTAGAACGCTGGCCTGTCACGCCAGAGGTCGCGAGTTCGAGTCTCGTCGGCCCCGCCATTTTTTCACGTCTCTTTTATTCTCTCTCCTCCAAAAAGATTTTTCCACTAGGTTGAATTCA
>CAYMRT010000016.1:0-3009 GCA_964392885.1 uncultured Desulfobacterales bacterium
AATTAGTTGTCTGTAGTAGCCACTTGGCAATTGATTTTTCTTTGGAAAAGTTTGAAAAGTTTGGTTGTGCTTTAACTATTTCAACCCCCTCTGGTAAGAATAGTGTAAGTATTGCGCTGTTTATATGATTTTTTTTCTTAAGTGCTATCTCAATAACAATGCTTGTCTTATCTTTTTTTATGATTTGCCCTTTTACAAAACCATTATCACAATAGCCGTTTGCTACTGAAAAGACATAAAGGATAATTGTAACTAAAAAAAAGTGTCTAGTTATTTTTGTTTTTAACATTTTCTGGTCCTCGTTTTGGCTGAGTTTTTGGTAAGAAGGTATGGCTTTTTTCACTCCAGTAATAACCTCCTGCTGCCCATAGTTTTTCAATGCCTGTTAACAGATTTTGAATTCCTTTAACTCCTGACAAAAGATCATATACTTCAAGTATTTCTTCATCATCTATTATAAAATTGCCATCTCTGTCTGCCCAATGTATCTGTTCTATTTTGATTCTTTCATCCCCGGATGTATCAATTGATATGGCCTGATCTGATTTAATTGTAACTTTGCCTTTGAACCTTAGATACTTTTTACTTTTTAAGTTTGCAGGAATATTGGCAATGTAAATGAATTTTTTGTTTTTAACCTCTCCCTGAAAAAGCCATTTTATTAATCCAGGTTTTTGAGTTGAGGCTTGAGGTATTGTTTTAATAACCCTGATAGATTTTGGAGTGTCTTCTGTTATTAAAATAGTTTTTTTAGACTCAGGTCTTATGGTAATTTGAAGGACTACCGGGAAAGGCGTATTGACCCCACATCTAAAGGGAAGGTATCTTTTAACTGAAATGTCAAGCTGTCCATTCTTTGAAACATGAGAAGCATAAAAAAAAGATACTAAGATACCAAGCAAAAAGCCCGAAAAAATTAAGAGATAACTTCTAAATCCTCTTTTTGTGCGAGTACTTTCAGGGATAGCCTGTTTTAGGCTATGTGCTTGTTCTGCTTTTTCTTTTTCATCTTCTAAAAGTTCTTCTACACTTACTCCTAGAGCTTCAGCCAATTTTACAGCATTTTCTCTTTTTATACTTGGATAGCGCTTATTTTCCCATCTTGAAATGGTGTCTGTGGTAACGCCAATTACAGTTGCAACATAAAGCTGGGTAAGCCCTTTATCTTCTCGTATTTTTTTTACCTTATTGCCATCAAGTTTGATAGTCGGAGGTAAGTCTAATTTTTCCATTTTATTCTGTTTAATACGCTGCCTGTAACTTACTGATAATTAAAGCAAAATACCCGACATCGAGTATGTCTATATATGTCTTTTAGATATAACCAGTCATTTAACCCGATGTCCATTGTTTTATCAATGCCATTTCCTTAAGGTGTAACCAAAAGCCTTAATTAAAAAGGAGGTAATAAAATGAGAAGAAAGGAGATCAAAATCATGAACAAAAAAAGAGTTATAAGTTTAACCAAAAGAATTGTATCTGGTGTTTTACTTGGAGGTCTTATCTTTGGAGCAGGTTCTTGTCTGGCATCAGATGTTTCAAAATTGGAAGTTCCAGAAGTAATAGATATAAATATTCAGAAAAGTTGTCCAGATCTTGAAGGCCTAAAAAAGGATGTAAAAGAGGTAAAGGGTTTTACTCACAAAGCTCACATTGGTTATTTACAAAAGGAACAAAAGGATAAGTTTGTTTGTGCCTCATGCCATAAGGGTGTCAAAGATGAAAAGGAAATTATTAACTCTAAAAAATGCGAAAGGCTTTCAAAGGAATTTGAAGAGGTTGGAGGTGCAAAGAATTTTAAAAAGTATTTTCATAATTCATGCGTAAAGTGTCATAAGAATAGAAAAAAAGAAGGACTTTCTACGGGACCAACCTCTTGCAAAGATTGTCATAACAGAAAAGGAGGAGAGTAATGTTTAACAAGATTATATTGTCTTTTATGGCTGTGATTGCCCTTTTTCTTGTGCAGGCAGATCAAAGTCTAAGTGCCCAAAAGATAAAGGGTAAGGTTTTAATTACATCAGATAATGAGACATCTTGCAAAGCTAATGAAGACTTAATGGTCCAAAAGGTTTGTTCTCTTGTATTTAATACCAAAGAAAAGAGACACCTTATATTTGTTGAAGGTAAGGCAAATGGGATAAATTTTGAAAATGGTCAAGCTGTAATATTAAGATCAAAGTCTTTTGGTAAAACAAAGGCAAAGATTATTAGGATCTTAAGAGCAAATGACGACTTAAAGGAGAATTTTTTTGAGAATATGAAAATCATAATCTTATGGCATGTAAGTGATGATTGTTATCTTGTTTTAGATACTTCTAAGGAGATAGAGGTACCAGCAGGTGATAATATAAAAATGAAAGTTAAAACAAAAAGTCATCAAAAAGTAGAAGGATGTTAAAGTGGGTGGGTGGAGGCCCCTTAATGGGGCCTTTTTGTTATTGTGCATTAATTGATATGGAATTTAAAAAATTTTTTATTGTAGATATAGCTGGTTTGAAAGAGTGATTACATAGGGGTAACGTTCTTTTTATGCCTTCTATCTGTTTTTTAATACCAAAAACATCTTTTTTACATTCCCAAAGTTTCTTAGGGCATTCCCCTCTTTTTAGATTTAATTTACTTTCAAAAGAGACTATAAATTTTTCATCATCTGTTATTCCAATAAAAAAGTACTTGAGCTGATTTGGGCTTACACAGTCAATATCAGTTGCTATCCTTCCAACAAAGCCAATGCCTTTGCCGTTTTTAAAAGGGATTTTTTCAATAAAAAGTGCAAAGTCGTTAAGTCCAGGTCTTGGAGGAATAATTTCTAGCGGAGGAGAAATCTTGCTTATATTGGATTTTAAATAGCGCTTTATCCTTGAAACAGAGATTTTAATTGTTAGATCTCCCTGATTTAGCCACATATTTATATATTCTTTTAGTGGGTAAACTCTTAACCACATATTTTTATCTTCATCAGTAATGAGAATATGTGCAGGAGAAGGGCTTGAAAAAGGTAGATGA
>CAYMRT010000017.1:0-8707 GCA_964392885.1 uncultured Desulfobacterales bacterium
GGATCTGTCGTAAATGTAAGTTTGGTGGCTTGTTTAAAATCTTCTTCACCAACCTCTCCTGTAGGATCTATACATTTTTTAAAATTTTCTATTTTTTCATTTATTATGTCAAAACCAATACATTGTATTTTCTTTCCAAAAGCTACGGCTAAAGGAAGACCAACATAACCAAGGCCAACTACAGCAACGCTATTTACTGCCATAAATTCCCTCCAAAATATTGATAGCTGTTGTTACTCTTTTAATTTCTTGTGTCAAGAATTAATTATATTCTTTGAATCTTTAACGGCAAAAAATATGGATTTATAAAGTATCTAAAAATTACTTTTGAATCTATACTTTCGTTTTTTTGCAGAAGGTCGTAAAATTAGCCTATTTAATTTTTGAAAAAAGGTAATTTCAATGAAATTTTTAAGGGCCAAGAATATTAAACGCTGTATTGGATGCCATATTTGTTCCCTAACTTGTGCGAGGCAAGTACACGGTTTGATCTCATGGGACGCCTCTGGCATCAGAATACTTAGTTCCGGTGGGATTTCAACAGGCTTTGAGGCGCGTTTTTGTCTGGCTTGTAAAGAACCTGCTTGTGCCCAGGTATGTCCAACTGAGGCCATTAAAAAAAGGGGAGATAGGGGTATAAGATTCAAAAAAGATCTATGTATAAGATGCGATAAATGTTTTGAAAAATGTCCAGTTGGGGCTATTGCAAAAGATCATGCTGGATATCCTATAGTATGTATTCACTGTGGATTATGTGTAAAATATTGCCCTCATAACTGCCTCGAATTAGAAGAGTGTTAACTGGGAGAAAAAGAATGATCAGGGATTATTTCAGGGTTCTAGAGATTGATCTTTCTAAAAAAAAGGCCAAAATCAACAAAATTGGAGAGAGAACAGATTTTGTAGGAGGAAGTGGTTTATGTGCTCTACTTTTTACAAAATATGGGATGTTTGACAAGCCCTGGGATGATCCTGGCCAGCCACTTATATTTGCTATAGGTCCTCTTACAGGCTACTTTCCCCTCATGAGCAAAACAGTTTGCGCCTTTAAGTCTCCCTATCACAACCAATATACCGAAAGTCATGCAGGAGGCCGTTCTGCTTTAAGTCTTAGGTTCTCAGACCTAGATGCCCTTGTAATTACAGGTCGTTCTAATGAGCCGCTAGTTATAGCACTTGGTTCAAGGAATGTGGAATTTATTAAGGCTGATTTTTTGTGGGGTCTTGATGTAATCCAAACGGGTAAAATCGTAAGGCGAATGTTTGACAAGGCAAAAGGCCATAGATCTATCTTACGAATAGGGCCTGCTGGAGAAAATAAGAGTGCAATGGCCTGCATTAATGTAGATACATATAGACACTTCGGGAGGCTTGGTGCTGGGGCTGTAATGGGTCACAAAAAACTAAAGGCCATAGTGATCCAAGGAGATGCATCTTTTCAGTTGCCTGAAACCAAGAGCTATAAAAAAGTATATAAAGAAGTCTTTGAAAAAGTAATAAGCTCTGGCATGATGAAAAAATATCATGACCTTGGCACACCTGATAACATTAAGCGTTTAAATGAACTCAAATCACTGCCATGGAGAAACCTTTCGACAACTTGTGATCCAGATGTTGAGAAGATAAGTGGAAAGGCATTTGCAGAAGATCATCTACTAAGAAATCTTGCATGTTCAGGATGTCCGATTGGATGTATTCATCTTGGTTATTTTCGCGAAAAATTTATGAAAGATCACAGATATTATTTTGAACAGGTTGCCTACGATTATGAGCCTATTTTTGCCACTGGCAGTATGCTAGGGATAACAACTCCAGTTGAAATTTTAAAACTTATTGCAAAAATCGATGAAATGGGGCTAGACGTAATTTCTACTGGAGTTGCCCTGGCTTGGGCTACAGAAGCTCTTAAAAGAAAAATTATAAGTGTTAATGAAACTATTGTTCCTCTGGAATTTGGAAACAGCCCTAACTATCTTAAGGCAATAGAATCTTTCGCCAATGGAGAAAACGATTTTTATTCTGCCCTATCTAGAGGCACACTTTATGCGTCTTCTATTTATGGAGGAAAAGAGTTTGCCTGTGTACTTGGCCAAGAGATGGCTGGTTATGCTACAGGAGAACTATTTTTTGCCGCTCAGTCTTTAGGGTTTAGACATTCTCATTTGGATACAGGAGCATATTCTTATGAACAAAAGTACAATGATAGGGACTTGAAAGGCCATATAGACTTTTTGCTTAAAGATGAAGTGAAAAGGGTATTCTTAAACTGTATGGTTGCTTGTCTATTTGCAAGGGGTGTATATACCCCAGAAATTTTAGGAAAATGTCTCGATTCTATCGGTTATGAAAAAATCGCTTCTCAAATTGATAATCTTTCTGAAAAAATAAGAAAATATCGCTGGAAGCTTCGCTTTTTATCTGGATTTAAACCTGAAGATATAACTATTCCAAAGAGATTTTATAAGGTAGTATCTTGGAAAGGGCCTGTTGATGGAGAGTACCTTAATAAGCTCAAAAAAGAATATGGTTTAAGACTAAAAGATCTCATAGCAGATTAGTAAATAAAGCAAGGAGTTATTTGATGGATATTGCAGAATTTAGGAACCGTTTGAAGGAAAAGTCTAAAGGAAAGGCAGGAATGATTCTTATTCATAATGGGGTAGTTAGGGCAAACTCTAGAGATGGAAAACCATGTGTAAAAGTAGAAGTTAAGGTGAACTTTGATAAACTCTCAGAAATAGTTGATGCTACTAAAAATATGCCAGGTGTCATAGCCGTAGAGGTGGAAATTAAAGAAGGTAGCCTTGATGTTGGAGATGATTTAATGCTTTTAGGTATTGCTGGTGATTTTAGAGAAAACACAATATCAGCACTAAGATATTGCCTAGATAGGATTAAAAAAGAGGTTACTAGCAAAAAAGAATATTAAGTTTGCTCAAGAATAAAAAGAACGAGGTCGGTGCGCATTTATTTGCGTATTTTTTAATGCAATAGTATCCCTTTAAAAGCCACCTAATGTGCATAACAGTCTTTTTGTTTCAAACTAGAGTAAAATATTTGCGAGAAAATCAACAGGAAAAGACAATTTTCTTACACTTTTTACCATGAGACCTAAAGCCCCTTCTATCAAAGACAGGCAATGGCATTTATGACTATTCATTGACTAACTGTGGGGATTTTTAAGGCCCCTACACCGGGGAAATTAAAGTGAGTTGAACACCTTATACAATAATCTCACCCACCAGATCATAATGATATGCTTCAGTTATAAGCACCTTTTCTATGTTACCTGGAGTAGCATTACCTTTGTTAATATATATAGTTCCATCGACTTCTGGTGCTTGGAAATGGCTTCTTCCACAAATAAGAAGATTGGTCTCCTTACAATATCCATTTACTAACACATCTATTTTCTTGCCTATATAAGATTGATTGATTTTATAGGATATCTCTCTTTGCAGCTTTAAAATTTCTTCCTTTCTAGCATGTGCTATCTCTTTGTTGACCTTTTCTTTAAATCTTTTTGAATAAGCTTCATCTTCATCTGAATAAGTAAAGCAACCAAGGTGATGAAACTCCCAGTTTTTTATAAAGTCAACAAGCATCTCAAAATCCTTTTCATCTTCACCAGGAAAACCTGTCATAACTGTTGTTCTTAGAGAGCATCCAGGTAATATTTTTTTTATTGTTTCAAAGAGCTTATTAAGGCTATTTTTAGTTATTCTTCTACCCATTCTTCTAAGTATTTTATCACTTGCGTGTTGAATTGGGATATCTAGATAGTTACATATTCGTGGTTCATTTTTTATAAACTTTAATAGCTTTTCAGTAATTCCTTGTGGATAAAGATACATGAGCCGTAGCCATTTTATATTTGTATTGTTTAGAATTTTTTCTAAAAGATCTGTAAGGGTTAAGTCATTATAGTTGTATGAGGTAAGATCTTGAGCAACTAGTATTATCTCTTTTGTCCCTTTTTGGTTAAGTATATTTATTTCTTGAATTATGTCTTTAGGGTTTCTATGTCTGATACCACCTTTTATTTTGGGAATCAGGCAATAAGTACACTTTCTTGAACAACCATCAGAAATCTTTACAAATGCACTAAAAGGCGACCCTGTATATATCCTCTCTATTTTATCTCTTTTTGTTAGCCGGATTGAATGATTGTTTTTTTTCAATAAAAAGCAAATAAGATCAAGAGCTATTTCTTCAGGTTCATTTTTAAAGGAAAAAAAGTCAACTTCAGGTAGTGGCTCGAGAATATTTTTTTTATATCTAAGTGGCAGACAACCAACTACACAAAGTTTTTGCCCTTGTTGTTTTTTTTGCGCAATTTCAAGTATTGTGTCTATAGATTCAGATACAGCTTCTTCAATAAATGAGCAAGTATTTATAAGTAATAATGTGGCCTTAAATAAATCTTTTGTAAATGATACATTTGGTAGATATTTCTGGAGTATTGCAAGAATATGTTCTATATCAGCTTGATTTTTAGGGCATCCAAGACTTATGCAGTAGATCTTTTCATTTTCAGAATACATTAACTTCTGTAGTAGGTGAGCTTTTTATCTCTTTAATACGATTTTTTTCATCAAGTATCACTAAAATGGAATTTAGATTTTTCAGCTCATCGTCTTTATAAAGACCATAACTAACAATTATTATAAGGTCGCCAACACATGCCTTTCGTGCTGCTGCCCCGTTTACACAGATGGTACCGGAACCTTTTTTACCTTTAATTACATATGTATCAAATCGTTCTCCATTGCTTATATTATATACCATCACCCGTTCATTTGGCAGAATATCAGCCTTTTCCATAAGTTCAGCATCCACAGTAAGGCTTCCCTCATATTGGAGCTCTGTTTGTGTAACTGTAGCTCTATGAATTTTTGACTTTAGCATAAAACGAAACATGGCTAATGATGCATATTACACTATTATTTCATTATCTATTAATCTTGTGTTGCCTACATAAACTGCCAATGCCACAAGTGTTGGCAGTTTAATCTCTAAAGTTTCAGTCAAGCTTTCTGGATCGCCTACAAAAATATAGTCAATTTTTGTATATGGAAAAGACAAAATGAACTCTTTTAACGCCTCTTTTAAGTCTCCCACCTTATTAACTTTATCGTACTTTATAAGTTTTTTGGCCAAGTTCAATGCCTTAAAAAGACACCGAGCGCTTTCTCGTTCTTTTTTTGAAAGATAAGTATTTCTAGAACTCATTGCTAGACCATCTTTTTCACGAACAATTGGAGCCATTATAATTTTAATGGGCATGTCTAAATCCTTTACCATCTTTTTTATGACCTGCACCTGCTGAAAATCTTTTTGCCCAAAAATTGCGACATCAGGCTGAATTATATTAAAAAGTTTAGCCACCACAGTGGCAACCCCTCTAAAATGTCCTGGCCTTGACTTACCGCAAAGATTATTAGTAAGTCCTTCAACTGTAATCCACGTTTTTATTGGCTCTGGGTACATCTCTTTTACACTAGGCATAAAAACTAGATCCACGCCAACAGATTTGGAAATCTCTAAATCCCTTTGAATGTCCCTTGGATATTTTTCAAAGTCTTCCGTTGGGCCAAACTGTGTAGGATTCACAAATATCGAAACCACTGTTTTATCGGCTTTATTTTTTGATAGCTCCATTAAACTACAATGCCCTTTATGTAAGTAGCCCATAGTAGGAACAAAACCAACTTTTAATCCCTGAGCCTTCCAATGCCTTATTATTTTTTTAGCTTCTAGTTTTGTCTTGACAACTTCCATTACTTACATTCCTCTAACATAGAACATACACCTTGAGTGGGCTCTTCAAAAACCGGCTCATCTAGAGGAAAGTCTGGCACAAGTTCGCCACCAGAACAAAAACAGTTTTCAGTTATATATTTAACAATTTGTTCATCCCCCTTAATAACCTTAAAACCGCTCTTTGTCCTTTGGATAAGTACAGGCACAGAATTTATACCAAATATTTTAAGTGCCAGAATATTTATTTCAGGCCTATAATCTTCTACAGGTATAACTCCAGGAAGGAGTTCTTTTTTAATTTTTGATATAGGGTTAAAATGGATCTCACATTTCACACATCCTGTTAAAGTATCAAGCACCTTTTTACAGTGAGAACAATTTTGCGAAAATATCAAATAGGCAACCGAAGTAGGGCTTGAACAAGTTTTTACTCCATAAGTTCCTCCATTTAGGTTAATATTAGTCCCTAAAGGAAATTTTATATGTGAAAAAAGAAATATCTCAAGGACTAATAGGCTTACTCCAGATAAAAAAACTCTAAAATTAAATACAAATCCAATTAAAAAAATGATACTGGCTATAATAAGACAATAAGAACAAAAGTTCTTTGCAATAAAAAGCTGAATACTGATAAGAATGCCTTCACATACAAAACCTGCAAATATTAAAAGACATAAAAGCCATTTTGCCTCAAGATTTTTTTCTGACCTTGCCCAAAAACTAAAAAGAAATACAGAGAAAAAAAATAAAAATCCTGCCACATTTATAATAACTGGAGAAAGAGAAAGAAAATCTTCTACAATTTGACAACCTTGGTTAAAGCAAAGCTCTTGCCCCCTAAAATGAAAAAAGAGCTGGGCGACAGTAAGTGCAAGACCAAATAAGGCGAGGATTCTTATGGCATGATATTTATATTTTCCCATTTTTCTGTTACCTTCATCAACTGTAAGAACAAATTATAATTAATTTAAGAAGTTATGACAAATAGAACCATAAAAGATTATCCGAGCCTTGTTTATGCAAATGAAAAAGGCGAAATATTTGATTATCATGGCCTTCACATGGCAGGAAGAAGTGGGTTTGATCTCTTCTGCCCTGATATAGAAGACCTGATTCCTTTACCTTATGGAAGTGAGCTTTTTATAATACCAGATTCTATCCCTATCGCATGGGACCCGTATCAAAATGATTTTGTCTTATTTGATACTGAACTTCCCAATAAGGGAGGGCAAGCTTTAGCAGTTGCGGCCTTTATGGCACCTGCTTATACTCAAACTGCTCTTTGTGCTTTTGAAAGAGATGAAAAAGCTCCTCCTCTTCCTCTTTTTGCCTATACTGCTGTTGGTTGGTGGAAAGGAAGATTCTGGGTGGCAGGTTTTAGAAGCGATAAAGACAAACGTCAAGACATTCGAGGCTTTAAGCAAAAAGAGGTAATTAAGAAGACCAAAAAACTGGCTCAAAAATTCAAAAATAATAAGCTGGTCCAGCACTTAGCAAAGTGTTCTTTGACTTATGGTTGCCCTGCTGCCAAGAATTTCTTTTTAAGGCGTTTTGAAGCTCCTCTGCCAACTTCACCTACATGTAATGCAAGGTGTTTAGGTTGTCTTTCTCTTCAAACAAAAGATGGACCGCCTCCAACACAAGATAGGATTGCCTTTGTTCCTTCTGCACGAGAAATAAAAGAGGTGGCGCTTTTGCATTTAAAAAGTGTAAAAAATGCCGTTGTAAGTTTTGGACAAGGCTGTGAAGGTGAACCCCTTCTCCAACATGAACTTCTTTCAAAGTCTATTAACCTTATAAGAAAAGAATATAAGGGGGGGACTATAAACCTAAATTCTAATTCAAGTTTGCCAAATGCCATTCCTTCTTTAAAACAAAATGGTCTTGATAGCATAAGGATAAGTTTAAATAGCGTTTTTATGGACTATTATCACGCTTATTATAGACCAAAGGGATACTGTTTTGACCATGTACTTCAAACATGGCAAATAGCAAAAGAGCAAGGATTGCATGTATCTCTTAACCTTTTTGTACTTCCAGGATTTACAGATCTTAAAACGCATGTGGATAAGCTGTCGGAATTAATTGATAGATTTGGCCTTGATCTTATTCAGTTAAGAAATCACAATATAGACCCTATTTGGTATTTAAAAAAGATCAAATTCCAAAAGAAAAATAAGGAAGAGGCAATAGGAATAAAAAATATGGTTAAGCTTCTAAAAAAACGGTTCCCACAGTTAAAATTTGGATATTTTAATCCACCCATAAGAGAGTAATCTATGTAATATCCGTAAGTTATAATTTAGAAGTTATTTTTTATTTTTGTCTAATTTTTCAATTGTGGGATGGACAAAAAAATAGATTTAGTATTTTTGATTGTTAAATTTGAAGGAGTTTCTTCATGAAAGAAAAGCTAATTAAAATGTCAAAAGAAATTGCTCCATCAGAGTTGAAAGAACCAATAATAAAAGCAATAAGTGCTACATATGAAGCATCAATAACAATAAGGGAACTTTATGGCAGACCTCATGATATAGAATATAAAGGTAAAATAGATCTTGTAACAGAGGCAGACTATAAGTCTGAAGAGATACTAAAAAACGCACTTATAGGAGTTGGCGAGGCGGAACTTATAGCAGAAGAAAGTAGCATTGGCACAGAAATAAAAGATGGAAGATTTTGGATTATTGATCCCCTTGATGGTACAACAAATTTTGCTCATGGTTTCCCTTTTTTTGCTCCTTCAGTAGCATATGCCACCGTTAAAGATGGAGAATATAAGACGGAATTTGGTTGTATTTTTATACCACTTTTAAATGAATTTTTTTGGGCAATTAAAGGGAAGGGCGCATTTCTTAATCTAAAAAAAATAAAAGTTTCTGAAGAAAAGGATCTTAAAAGGAGTCTTTTGGCTACAGGATTTCCATATGATGTGTACGAAAAG
>CAYMRT010000018.1:0-15947 GCA_964392885.1 uncultured Desulfobacterales bacterium
TGTTTTTAGTGGAACAGCACTATTTAAGTCATTCACTTCAGTTGGCTGATGCCTTGATTGGATCTACTGCGATTCATTATGGTCTTCCTTTAGTTACAGCCAATGATAAGCATTATAAGATTATTAAGGGGCTCAAAATCAAAAAGTTTAAGCCGTAACAATTCTAAATTATGAATAAAAAACGAACAAGCGGGTACACTTGCCGCTGTTACGCTGCGCTCCTTGGCGGCAAGGACTCATAACGTTAATGCTTTTGGAGGAGTCAATTTAGCTTTGATTTCGTAAAATTTGGGGGTTATATGCATCAATATGTTGTGGATGAACTAAGAAAAAAAGAGATTGAGCGGATAACAGATTATCTTAAAAAATATTGTGAAAAAAGCGATCTTGATAATCTTTTTTGGCTCAGGCTTCCTGACGACCTGCTCACGCCTACTCAATATGAACATAAGGAGTGTGCTCCATTTTGGGCAGGGATAGAAGTTACAGAGGATGCGGTTATCTTTGAAATGTTAATAAGAAGCAGAAACAAAATCAGATGTGGTTGCATTTCATATGCTACTAACCAACAGCGTCAGTTTATATTAAATTTTGCAGACAAACTCTTAAAAGATACAGAGATCACGGCCTAAATAGGGAGATAAAAAGATGATTCAGCTTAATATAGATTGTGAAGGACCTCTTACTCAAAATGACAATGCCTTTGAGTTGTGTAAGGAATTTATTCCAAATGGCGAGAGGCTTTTTTCTATAGTTAGCAAATACGATGACTTTTTGGCAGATGTTATTAAAAAACCTGGCTATAAAGCAGGAGATACTCTTAAATTAGTACTTCCTTTTTTAAAGGCCTTTGATGTAACTGATGAGATAATGGAAAAGTTTTCAGAAAAAACTTTAATACTTCTTTCAGGTACAGAGATAATGCTTCCAAGGCTTAATTCGATTCTTCCTAGTTTTATAATAAGCACAAGTTACAAGCCTTATCTTGAAGCACTTTGCAGGCTTACTTCCTTTCCTATTGAAAACTGTTTTTGCACTCAGATAAGCCTTAATAATTATGAGTTACCTAGTGATGAAAGAGAGCTGTTAAGAAAACTTGCAAATGAAATAGCAGGCTTTGACATGATAAGTTGGAGTGAGAATGCAACAAAGATTGATGACCTATCTGAAAGGGATCGAGATGTAGTAAAGGAGCTAGATAGGATTTTCTGGCAGCTTATTCCCAAAATGTCTATTGGAAAGATTTTTAATGAAGTCAATCCAGTGGGAGGGGTAGAAAAGGCAAAATCCATTGTTTTGAGCCTTGAAAGGACCGGCCTTAAAGAAGCTGATGTAGTTTATGCAGGAGACAGTATTACTGATTGTCAGGCCCTAGAGCTGGTACGAAAAGCAGGAGGAGCAGCAATTTCATTTAATGGCAATAGATACGCAATTAGGGAGGCTGAATATGCTATTTTGAGTGAAAATACCTGCATAATTGCTGGGCTTTGTTGCCTTTTAAAAGAAAGAGGCGTAAACAGTTTGAGAGACTATAAGGATTTTGATAATGGTCTTCTTGATATTGAAAAAATAATAACAGAGTTAGAACCCTTTACTCCGATAGAGATTTTTCAAGAGATTGAAGGGCTTTATTCAACAGGCGGAACTTTAGAGATCTATAAGATTAAAAATGCAGATAATAAGGGTTTAATAGAAAGGAGTGAACAGATAAGAAAAGAGGTTCGAGGGCATAAGATAGGAGATCTTGGTTAATTTTAATTAGCTAGCCCCTCTTTTTAGTTGCCATGTAGATTTTAGATGAATATCTTACATTCTAACGTTTATCTCCTACTTTAAACATTAGAGGAGTCTTTATGTTTGACTTTCAAAAAGGAAATCTTATAAAAGGCACAACTGTTATTTCTGTAAGACACGGAAATAGTGTAGTTATTGGAGCAGATGGGCAGGTAACATTAGGGAATACTGTAGTTAAGCAAAAGGCTAGAAAGGTTAGGAGGCTTTATAATGGCAAGGTAATTACAGGGTTTGCAGGTGCAACTGCAGATGCCTTTACCCTTTTTGAAAGGCTTGATGCAAAGCTTGAGGCATATGGCGGTAATTTAATTCGTGCAGCAGTTGAGTTGGCAAAGGACTGGCGTACAGATAAACTTTTAAGACGTCTTGAGGCAATGCTTGTTGCAGCAGATAGAGAACATACTCTTTTAATTTCAGGGCTTGGAGATGTTATAGAACCAGACGATGGAATTATTGCCATCGGATCAGGAGGTCCTTATGCCCTTTCAGCAGCAAGAGCACTTGTAGCTCATAGCAATCTTTCTGCTAAAGATATTGTCCAAAAGTCTCTTGAAATTGCTGCCGATATATGCATTTACACTAACAACTCCTTTGTATTTGAAGAGATAGAGGTGGAAAAGGATGAATAGCAGTCAACTTTTGGAAAGGATGCATTTGACCCCTCGGCAAATAGTAGCAGAACTAGATAAATATATAATTGGACAGTCACAAGCAAAGCGTTCTGTTGCCATTGCTCTTAGAAACAGATGGCGCAGACAACAGGTACCAGAAGAGCTTAGAGATGAAATCGCACCTAAAAATATCATAATGATTGGGCCAACTGGTGTTGGTAAAACTGAGATTGCTAGAAGACTTGCACGCCTTGCCAAATCGCCTTTTTTAAAGATTGAAGCAAGCAAATTTACTGAAGTTGGTTATGTAGGACGTGATGTTGAGTCAATGATTAGAGACTTGACTCATCTGGCTGTTGATATGGTAAAGGCAGAGGAAAAAAGAAAGGTTGAAGAACAGGCCAAAAAGCAAGCTGAAGAGAGACTTCTTGATCTTCTTCTGCCTAGAGCACCACTTGGTCAGGAAGGGCCATCAAGTGACACAAGAGAAAAGTTTAGGCAGATGCTAAGAGATGGAAAGCTGGAAGATCGCTTGGTAGAGCTTGAGGTATCAACAAAGCCTGCTGCTCCGATGGTGGAGATATTTGCCGCAACTGGCATGGAGGATATGCAGGCAAACCTTCAAGAGATGCTTTCAAATATTTTCCCTAAAAAAAGAAAAAGACGCCAGGTTAAGGTAAAAGAGGCAAGAAAGATTTTAGAACAGGAAGCAGCCGGACGTTTGATAGATATGGATAAGGTAGTTGAGAAGGCTATTAAAAGGGTTGAACACTCTGGTATCATATTTTTAGATGAGATAGATAAGATTGCCGCTGGAACTGGTGCAAAGGGTGGCCCAGATGTATCTCGTGAAGGTGTGCAAAGGGACCTTCTTCCAATTGTCGAAGGTACAAGTGTGCACACTAAATACGGTATTGTAAGAACTGATCATATACTTTTTATTGCAAGCGGTGCATTTCATGTGGCAAAACCGTCAGATCTTTTGCCAGAACTTCAGGGTCGATTCCCAATTCGAGTAGAACTTAACTCCTTAACTCAAAGGGATTTTGCAAGGATTCTTACAGAGCCTGAAAATGCCTTGGTAACACAATACAAGGCATTAATGGCCACTGAAGATATAGAGCTTATTTTTGAAGAAGAGGCTATAAATGAAATAGCAAGAATTGCCTATGAAGTAAACAGCCGTACAGAAAATATTGGTGCAAGAAGGCTTCATACAGTAATGGAAAGGCTTCTTGAGGAGGTATCTTTTGAAGCGCCTGATATTGCACCTCAAACCATACGGATAACTGCAAATTATGTGAAAGAAAAGCTTTCAGATATCCTCGAAGATCAAGATTTGAGTAGGTTTATTTTATAATTGTGCTGATAAGGTCTCTCAATGAGTTTTATAAAAGATGTTTATTAGTACAATTTATAGTAACAAACTGTATTGGACGCATATTGCCTGGTGATATTTGATAAGAGAAGAGGGTTATAGCCAATGTCATCGTCTTCAATAACTGCACAAGTTCTTATAGAAGCTCTTCCATATATAAAAAAGTTTTATAACAAGACCATTGTCATAAAATATGGCGGTCATGCCATGGTAGATGAATCACTTAAGGAAAAGTTTGCCCTTGATATAATCCTTATGAAATATGTGGGCATTAACCCAATTATTGTCCATGGCGGAGGCCCGCAGATAAGCAGTATAATGGACAGAATGGGAATAAAGCCTACTTTTGTAGAAGGCCAAAGGGTTACAGATGATGAAACAATGAGTGTGGTGGAAATGGTTCTTGTTGGCACCATTAATAAAGAGATCGTAGGGCTTATAAATAGGCTTGGCGGAAGGGCAGTAGGGCTTTCTGGAAGAGATGGGGAGCTTATAAAGGCAGAGCGCATGAAAATATATAAATATACTGGAGATGAGCGTCCACCGGAAATAATTGATATAGGTAGAGTGGGAAAGGTGTCAGAGGTAAATCCTGAAGTGTTAGTTGCTCTCGAAAAAGAGGCCTTTATTCCAGTAATTGCTCCAGTAGGCGTTGGCCCTGAAGGGCAGGCTTATAATATAAATGCAGACTTAGTGGCAGGAGCAGTTGCAGGAAGGCTTAAGGCAGAAAAGTTAATTCTTTTGACTGATGTGCCAGGAGTACTGGGGCCAGGAAGGGAAGGTGAAGAAAAGAGGCTTATCCACTCCATGACTTTTAAAGAAGTTGAGATGGCAATAGAAGAGGGCACTGTCACAGGTGGAATGATTCCAAAGTTGAAGGCCTGTCTTAAGGCCCTTAGGCAAGGTGCCCAAAAAGCTCACATTATTGATGGTAGAAGAGAACATGCCATTTTGCTTGAGCTTTTTACAGATTCAGGAGTTGGAACAGAGATTACTAATTAATTTAATTAGTTTGCCAGTTTTAATATAGTTCTGATAGATCTTCGAGGCGTTCTTTATTTAGGATTGTAATCTTTGATCCCTGTACTTTAAGAATATTTTCACGTTGCATTCTTGACAGTATTCTAGAGAGAGTTTCAGGTATAGTGCCAAGAAGGCTTGCTAGTTGTGTTTTTGGAAGGTCAAGCTCTAACTCGCAGGCCCCGTCTTTTTTACTGCTGAGTATGAGGAGATATGTTGCAAGTCTTGCTGGCACTTCTTTTAAGGATAGATCTCCAATCATTCTTGCAAAGATCATGAGTCTCTTTGAAAGGATTGCCAAAAGATTAAGGGCTAGGCCAGGATTTTTGTTGAGAAGCTGCTCAAACTTTGCTCGTTCAATATAAAAAGTAGTTGTAGGAGCCATTGTGCTGGCATTGGCAGGAAAGTTTTTGCCAGCAAATACTGCTGCCTCTCCAAATGGCTCTCCGGGTCCAAAAATGTGGAGTATCTGCTCTCTTCCTTCTGGTGAAATTTTAAAAATCTTAACTTTTCCACTAATTATAATGTAAAAGCCAATTGCAGGGTCTCCTTCAAAAAAGATTTGTTCTTTTGCCTTAAATTTCAGAATTTGTCCTATAGATTCGATGTTGTTAATATCTGTTTCTGGCAAACCCTTAAAAAGAAAGCATTCTTTTACAAGTTTATGTATATTCATTTTTGCATTACCTTTTTCTTGCCTTAAGATTAGGCCTGTCTTATAAATGTAGAAAATTTACTTAAGTAGAAAGAGGTCTTAATTTGCTTCAAATATTTAGACAAAATAAAAACGGCATTGAACCAACAGACAAGATAGAAAAAGGCTGTTGGATCAATTTGACAGATCCCACAGAGGAAGAACTTAATAGAATCCTTAAAGAGACTCAAGTGCTACCTGAATTTTTAAAATATCCCTTGGATATAGAAGAAAGTTCAAGGGTAGAGTTAGACGAAGACCAACTTCTAATTATTGTAAAAATTCCAAATCCAGAGCATAGTGAAGATTTTGTTAGGTTTGAGACTATACCTCTTGGCATAGTTTTGCTTGAAGATGTAATTATAACTATCTGTCCTATCGTAACAGATATATTTGATAAGATGCTAGAGACATCAAAAAAACAGCGCATTTTGTCAAGTCATATCCGGTTCATTTTTAATATATTTTTAAGGGTGGCAAATGAATATCTCCGTTACCTTCGTTTGATAGACAGATTAATGGACGAATATGAAGAAGAGCTTCACAGGTCTATGAGAAATAGAGAGCTTATAAAACTTTTGAACTTAGAAAAAAGCCTTGTCTATTTTAATACAAGCTTAAAGGCAAATGACATGGTAATGGCAAGGCTTGGGAGTGGAAGATATCTTTCCATTTCAGATGAGGATGAAGACATCTTAGAAGATGCTCAAATTGAAAATCAGCAGGCTATTGAGATGGCCAAGATATACAGTGATATCTTGGCTGGAATGATGGATGCTTATGCCTCTGTTATTTCGAACAATTTGAACATAGTTATGAAGTTTTTAACTGCTGTAACCATAGTTCTCATGCTTCCAAATCTTGTAGCGAGTATATATGGCATGAATATAGAGCTTCCTTTTCAGCACAGTCATTATGCATTTTATATCACTATGGGTCTTTCCTTTCTAATGTCTGCTGTGGTTGTGTATATCTTTATAAAAAAGAAGATGTTTTAGGTTATGTCAGCAAAAAATAAAGATCCTGAAAAAGAGGCCTGGCTTGCAAATTTTTTTACAGAAAATCACCTAAATTATGAGGCCTTTCCCAACGAGGTGGCCTCTCCTGAACAGCTAAAATTTATAGTCTATACAGAAGATGAGCCCATTTACTATCCATGTTCTGACAAGATCTTTAATGCGATCATAAACAAGCAAGACAGTGATTTCCTCATAATGTGTTATATGAGGGTTTGGGAGAGGATTGAACCACTAGTAAAAAGTCTAATTGAAGACGAATTTAAGAGACGTTTTCTTTTAAGCCTTCTTGGTATAAAGTTTCGGCATGAAACAGCCTCTCTTGTTATGCTTCCATCGAGAGTTGAAAAGAGACTACTTCAGATTTTCATAAGAGTTAGCGAGATCGATCGTCCACTTTCAAAAGATAAGGAAAAAAGAAACAGGAAAATAGCTCAATTTATTAAGTCTGATATCTATGATAAAGCTATAAATAAAAGACGCGGGCTCAAGATGGATGACGAGTCATCTCTTAGCGAAATAGATCTTCAGATTAACTTTCTTAAGCTTAAAAGGCTATTTAATCTTTCTTTTTTTATTGATGAGCTTCTTTCAAAAGATGAGATTACCCTGGAAGATGTTGAATCTATAATGGATAGGCCTATTGAAGGTCAGGGTTGGGAACAGTTTATAAAGATATTGAAGAGATGGCATGCACAAGATACTTGGCATTACTTGTTATGGAAAGGTCCAATTGCAGGCTCAATACTTTTTGACATAGAGATTATAAAGATCCTCCTTCATTTTAGAGTAAAGGTAATAATCTGTGTCAAACAGGCCTTTTACTATGAAGAGATTACAATGGCAGATGTGCTTGATGATCCATATCTTAGCGAGGCTCTTAAAGAGGCAGATATAATTACTAAAAAAGACATTTCTAAAAATGCCCTTATTGAAAAACTCAAAAGTGATAAGACCATTTTTGTCATATCTGATGGGACCCAAGAGCGTTTTAATCCTCTTTTAACTTCAGTAACTTTTGCTAGGGCTTTTAAGGAGTCTGATGCTGTATTTTTTCGCTCTCACTATGATTCAAGGTGTATAAGAAAGTCACATTTTAATTACACAAGAGATGTTATCTTTTTGGGTGATATAACCAAAGATAATGTTAGCCTTTATTTTAAGGCCCATCATCCAAAAGCTGTCCATTTTTCAGAGAAAGATCTACGAGCCAAGGCAGAAAGCCTCATATATCACCTGCAAATAGAAAAGAGCAGGGGCAAGACCATAATGTTTTACAGTGCTATTGTTGGAAGCATTCCAAATCAGCTTCAGACTGCCAAAAAGATATTAAAGGTATTTGTAAATTATTTGCGTCAAAAACAGGAGGGAGTCGTAGTAATAAATCCTGCTGAGCACTTTGAACCTGGCATGGACGCAGATGACATAATGTATATGTGGGAGATTGTGCAACGAAGCGGACTTATTGACATTTGGCGGTTCCAGACTTATGAGGATATAGAAAAGGCCTTTGAGCTTATGGGTGAGAAGGTGCCACCAGAGTGGGTAGGAAAAGATGCTACTTATAGCACCGGTTGTACAAAGGAGATGCAGATAGCTCGTGAAGTGCAGAAAGAACACCCTGAAATGCAAATAATTGGCCCACCTTGGGAGAAATTTTTGCGTAGAAAGGAATATGGGGTGGGTAAACTATATGATAGAACATTAGGAGATGTATCGTAAAGGATATGCAAAAAAGGAGTTTAGATTTCGAGGACAACACATCGGTTATTGATCTTTATGGAGAACATGGAACAAATCTCCGTCTTATTGAAGACGCCCTTGGTGTTGATATAAAAACAAAGGGCAATCAGCTTACAATTACTGGTGATGAAGCTGGAATTGATATTGCCCAAAGGGCATGTGTTCAGCTTTATAGGCTTGTCCAGCAGGGCTATCCACTTCAGTCAAGGGATGTTGAGTTTGCAATTGGGATCTTAAGCGAAGATCCACAGGCACAGATTGCCGATATATTTCTTGACAATTTATCCATAAAATCTGGGAAGAAAAAGATTACTCCTAAAAGTCTTGCACAAAAATATTATGTTGAGGCCATAAGGAAAAATGATATTGTCTTTGGAATAGGCCCTGCCGGTACAGGGAAGACCTATCTTGCCATGGCTATGGCAATTTCGGCACTTTTAAATGATGAGATAGTGCGAATTATAATGGTGCGTCCTGCTGTTGAAGCAGGCGAAAGACTTGGCTTTTTGCCTGGAGATTTGGAAGAAAAGGTAAATCCATATTTAAGACCACTTTATGATGCCTTATATGACATGCTTCCATTTGAACGGGTGGCAAAACTGCTTGAAAGAGGGATAATAGAAGTTGCTCCATTGGCATTTATGAGAGGTCGGACGTTGAATGATGCCTTTATCATACTTGATGAAGCACAAAATACTACATCTTCCCAAATGAAGATGTTTCTTACTCGTATTGGTTTTGGTTCAAAGGCTGTAATTACAGGAGACATCACCCAGATTGATTTAGATGATGAATCTCAGTCTGGACTTGTTGAGGCAAAAAGGCTCCTTAGAAACATACCTGGGATTTGCTTTTGCACCTTTTCTAAAAAGGATGTGGTAAGACACCCTCTAGTTAAAAGAATTATTCAGGCCTATGAGGAAGATGAAGAAAAGAGGCGAAAGGGCTAGTTTCGAGTGCCTGTTTTTGTGAAATCAAATTATAAAGAACCACTTCCTCTTATATATTTTGAAAGATGTTGCAATGAACTGTTGCGCTTGGTTAACAGGTCCCATCAGGAATTAAATGTTTTTTTTACAGATGATGAAGAAATTAAATCAATAAATGAGAAGTGGTTTAATAGACCATGGCCTACAAATTGTATCTCCTTTTCCATGGATGAGTCTGATGTCCTTGGTGATATTGTTATTAGTGTTGATAGGGCCAAAAAAGAGGCAGAGCTTGGAATCACAACCGTTAAGATAAGATTAGTTGAGTTGGTGATACATGGCTTGGTGCATCTTCTTGGCTTTGATCATGAGCTAAGCGAAGAAGAAAGAATGGCCATGGAGCAGGAAGAATTTATTTTAAAAACCAGGCTTTTCAGGAGGAATGTTATGGCAGATCTATGCATAAACGTAGATCATGTAGCAACTATAAGACAAGCAAGAGGAGGGACAGAGCCTGATCCTGTGGTGGCAGCAGGCATTGTAGAACTTGCTGGTGCTGATGGCATAGTTGTTCATCTAAGGGAAGACAGACGTCATATACAAGATAGAGATGTACGTCTTTTAAGGCAAACGGTTCAGACTCGCCTTACTCTTGAAATGGCAGCTACAGATGAGATGATAAAGATCGCAAGTGAGATAAAACCAGATATTGTTACTCTTGTTCCTGAAAAGAGACAGGAGCTTACGACAGAAGGCGGTCTTGATGTAAAAGGTCTTGAGTCATCTATTAAAGATGCCGTAAACAGGCTTCATGATGCTGGTATCCCAGTGAGTCTTTTTGTTGATCCAGAAGAAGACCAAATAGAGGCAAGCAGCCGTGTTGGTGCTGAATGTATAGAGATTCATACTGGCCGCTATGCAGATGCAGAAGATGCCGAGACGCAAGATAGAGAATTTGAGCAAATAGTAAAGATGGCAAAATTTGCTTCAGATGTTGGCTTGAGGGTTCATGCAGGGCATGGCCTTAAATATCACAATACAGCAAGGCTTGCTGCCATAAGTGAGATAGTTGAGTTTAGCATTGGCCACTCTATAATTTCAAGGGCAGTAATGGTGGGGTTAGATAAGGCAGTTAGAGATATGTTGAAGATCGTAAAGGGTATGTAAGCTAATTACCAATGATCATTGGCTTGGGTATAGATGTAGTAAAGATAAGTCGTATTGAAAGGGCAGTGCAAAGATTTGATAAAAGGTTTCTTTATAGGGTTTACTGTTCAAAAGAGATTGAACATTGCATGAAAAAGAAAAATCCTTATCCGTCACTTGCCGGTCGTTTTGCAGTAAAAGAGGCATTTGTAAAGGCAATTGGAACAGGCTTTAGGAATGGAATTCGTCTTAAACAGATCTGTACATTAAATGACAAATTAGGGGCACCAGTGGTTAAGCTTTTGGATCAGGCAGAAAGATATTTCTTTGAAAGGGGGTGCAAAGAAATCTTTGTATCTATCTCCCATGAAAAGGATGTGGCTGTGGCGGTGGTTATTTTAGGTGGTTAAGTTCCTTGTTATATTTTTTATTTTTTGTTATTGAAATTAATAACAAACTGGTATAAAAGAGCAAATATGAAAGAAAAAAATAAAGATAGTAGGTCGAAACGTAAGACCTTTGTCTTTGCTCCTTTAAGGCTTACTGGTATTAGAACTAGGATTGTATGTCCTGAATGTGGAAATGATCGTGATTTTTTTGAAGTGGCAAATGACGTGACTATAACCACAAGATATGTTCAGAATGCCGATGGAAGTTTTACACCCAAAAGTGATGAATCAACTATTTTAGGAGACATAAATCTTTTTTGTGGTGAGTGCTATGCTGATTTATCCCAATATTATCAGCGCTTTTCTAAAATGATCTTTTAAAGGTGACTCCTCCTTTAATAATTAGAAAGAATTCAGAATTTAGAAAATATTATCAAGACTTAGCCGAAGATAGTTTAGTATCTTGCATACTTAATTTAAAACAGAGCGAAGAAAATATTTTTGTTGACTTAATAGAAAGAGGCATCAACCTTTTCCCTTCTGCTACTTCTCAGCTTGCCACTAGATCCAAGTGTTTTTCTGCTGTTATTTTCAAAAAGTGGATGTTGCCCAATACGTTAGTAATCAGATGTAAAAAAGATTTAATAAAAGCCATTCAGCTGTTTGAGCAGCAAGGCATTCAGCAGGTAATAACAAAATTTGATAGGTCAGATTGTGGCCTTGGCATATGCAAATGGCAAAGCATAGAGGAGTTATTTAGCCATATTAGTTTTTCTGGATTTGAGAGCTGGCCTTTTGTATTACAGCCTTTTGTCCATGATGCATTAGATATAAGGGTTGTATGGCTTGGTGAGCATTATTTTGAGGCATATTTTAGAAAAAATGAGAATTCTTTTAGAAATAATATGCATTTTGGCGCTAAAAGTGGCTCATATACACTAGCTGATAATGAAAAGGCTCTTTGTTTTAACGTGATGAAAAGAGGCAATTTTCCTTGGGCACATATAGATCTTTTAAAGCTTTCTAATGGAGAGTGCTTTTTATCTGAGATAAGCCTTTTTGGAGGATTAAAGGGTGCCAAAATTGATCAAAAGACCTGCAACAAGTTAAAGCTTAGGATTCAGATGGAATTTGAAAAGGCCTTTATGAAAAAGGAAAATTATACAGATGTCATCTGAGAATAATAAAGAGTTACTAGCCAACATCGAAAAAGCTATTGGTTATAAGTTCAAAAATAAGTCTCTTCTAAAAACTGCAATAACTCATAGATCTTTTTTGCCTGAGTCAAAAAATGAGAAATTTGATAATGAACGTCTTGAGTTTTTGGGAGATGCCGTATTGGAGCTTATTATAAGTGATCTATTATATAGAAAATTTGCCGATAAATTTAGGGAAGGGGATTTAACAAAAATGCGAGCTTATCTTGTAAGTGAAGCTCGGCTGTTTAAGCTTTCAGATAAGCTTGGACTTGGAGACGCCCTTTTTCTTGGGAAGGGAGAAGAAAAAAGTGGCGGTAGGATGCGACCTTCAATTTTAGCAGATGCCTTTGAAGCTTTAACTGGTGCAATTTATTTAGATGCAGGCTTTGAAGGTGCTTACAAATTTGTAAAGAAGATGTTTAAAGACCTGTTTGATGTGGTTGAAGCCAAGGGGTTATTTTTTGATTACAAAACAAGGCTTCAAGAGTTTACCCAAAGGGTATTTCATGACCTTCCACACTATAAGGTCTTGGAGGCCACTGGCCCTGACCATGAAAGAATGTTTACTGTTGCACTTATTTTTCAGGATAAGGAAGTTTCTAAGGGTACAGGTCGTACCAAAAAGGAGGCAGAACAACAGGCTGCCAAGATAGCCTTGGAGAAATTTAAGGAGCAGATGGAAAAAGATGGACCCAGAGAGTAACAGCTTTAGAGGGCAAGGTTTTAAATCAGGTTTTGTTGGAATTATAGGTGCTCCAAATGTGGGCAAGTCAACGTTATTAAATGCCATTCTTGGAGAAAAGGTAGCAATTACCACTCCAAAGCCTCAGACTACCCGAACACAAATTAGGGGAATTCTTACAGGGGAAAATTTTCAGATTGTTTTTGTGGATACGCCTGGAATCCATCAACCTAAAAAACTTTTGAATAAAAAGCTGGTAGAAACGGCAGAAAAGGCCGTAGAAGATGTTGATGTACTAGTCTTTTTAATAGATGTAACTAATAGGAATAGACGCGAAGAGTTTGCTGTAATAGAGCTTATCAAGCGACTTAAAAAGCCTGTAATATTGGTTCTGAATAAGATAGACAAGATCTCAAAAGAGAATCTTTTGCCAATGATTGATGAAATGCAGAAGATGTATTCCTTTGAGGCAATAATACCAATCTCTGCTAAATATCTTGATGGGATAGATAGACTTATTAATGAGATTTTGAAATTGTTGCCAGAAGGCCCACAATTTTATGATGCCACTCAAATAACTGATCAGTCTGTAGAGAGTATTATTGAAGAACTTGTAAGAGAGAAGATTTTTCTGCTGGCAAAACAGGAAGTGCCCTATTCGACTGCAGTAAAGGTGGAAGAGTTAAAGGAAGAAAATGGCCTTGTTAAGATTAGGGCGGTGATTTATGTGGAAAGGCCCTCTCAAAAAGGGATAATTATTGGTAAGGGAGGAAAATTTATAAAAAAGATAGGCACTTATGTAAGAATGGAGCTTGAAAAGGCATGGGGTAAAAAGGTGTTTCTGGATTTGTGGGTGAAGGTGCTTAAAGATTGGTCAAAGGATGAAAAACAATTAAAAAGGCTTGGAATCTCAGAATAAAAGACATAAAAGGCAAAAATTTGTGTCTTATAAGACACATTCTGGAAGGTCTAAGGGTGTGTCTTGTAAGACACTTTTTGGTTTTTATTTTTTAATGCTTTTTGTAACTTACTGAATTAAAAGCGTTTTTCTTTTCTCCCTCCATGGCACGCCTTGTGCTATTCTTCATTTTACAGATCGTAATTACCAACTTTAAAAAAAGGGGCAAATTTTATTTTAGCCATGACAGAATATCAAAAGACACTTAAAAAGACGGTAAGAGTTGACGGCATTGGGTTACATACAGGTGAGAAGGTAAGTGTTGCAGTGCATCCATTGCAAGCTAATAGTGGTATTTGGTTTAGAAGAGTAGATCTTTCAGGAAAGCCATATGTTAAAGCCAGTTTCTATAATGTTATTAACTGCTTACATGCTACTACAATTGGATTGGGAAGATGTAGAATCTCTACAATTGAACATATAATGGCTGCTTTTGCTGGCTTAGGCATTGATAATGCCCTAGTGGAACTTGATGGTCCCGAGGTACCTGCTCTTGATGGAAGCGCTTTTATCTTTGCCTTGCTTTTCAATGAAGCTGGTATTGTGAAACAAGAAGCCCCTAAAAAATATATAGTGGTAAAAGAGAAAATCTCTATTGCTGATGGTGACAAAAAAGTCACATTTTCTCCTTCAAAGGCCTTTTATGTAGATTTTAAGATAGATTTTAATCATCCAGCTATTAAATCCCAGCATTTCAAGTCAAAAATAACTCCGTCTGTGTTTGTTAAAAAGATTTCAAAGGCAAGAACCTTTGGTTTTTTAAAAGAGGTAGAATTCTTATATAAAAATGGTCTGGCAAAAGGGGCCTCTTTAGATAATGCAATTGTAATTGGCGATGATTCTGTGATTAATAAAGAAGGGCTCAGGTTTAATGACGAATTTGTCTGTCACAAGGTACTTGATATTATAGGCGATCTTTATCTTTTAGGTGCCCCACTTAAGGCCAAAATAAGTGCAGAAAAATCTGGGCATGCGCTTCATATTAAGGCAATTAATGAGCTTATAAAAAATAGGCAGGCTTGGGAGCTTGTTATCCCAGAGCCTGCTCCTAAGTACAATGCCTTAAATCCGCTGCCTTCAAAAGCAGCAGTATTTATGTCATGCTCAACTCCTCAGCACGTTTAATTGCATTTATGTCCACTTGATATTTGCCAACAAAGCTGTCAAGCTCTCTGGTTGAGTTAATTACTTTATCGTGTGTGGCTACAATTTGTTCAGATACAGAGGCAAGTTTTTGTGCCTGATCATATAACTTATGTGCAGTAGTATTTAAACTGCTTATTTTATCGTGAGCCAGATCTAGATTGTGGACGATATTGTTTATTGTTGAATTTTGATCTTCAATGGCTGTGGCAACAGTATTTGAAAGCTCGGATGCCTGAGATACAACATCTGTTATTTCATCTACTGCTTTTACAGAGGCCTTGGTATCTTTTTGAATATTGTTTATCATCTTAGTTATTTCATCAGTGGCATTACCTGTTTGTTTTGCAAGCTCTTTTACTTCATTTGCTACAACGGCAAAGCCTTTTCCTGCCTCTCCTGCTCTTGCAGCTTCAATTGTTGCATTTAGTGCCAAGAGATTGGTTTGTTCTGATATTCCCTTAATGACTTGTATTATATTCCCGATTTGCTCTGAGCTTTCTGCTAATCCATGAATAATCTGGGTTGTAAAAGATGCCTTCTCTTGTGCTTCGTTTGCAATGCTTGCAGTCTTGACTACGTTTTCACTAATTTTATACGATGCATCTTGGAGTAGATGCGTTGCCTCTTCAATAGATGAAAGGGCTGAGTTTGCATCTTCTATTTCATGGGTGACACTACTTGCAATTTCATTTAAATAGGCAGATTCATCACTTAAGTATTTTGTTGCATGGTTCAATTCTTTTGCTCCACTGCTTAAGCTTTTAAGGTCTTTCTTTACTGTCCAGCAAAACTTGCCAGTGCTAGCCATTACAGCATTTGCCATTTTATGCAAAAGCCCAAGCTCATCTGATGCCTTATATTCTGAAGCCCTTATAAATCTTCCCTCTTTTAACTCTTTCATAAAGTCTAGTAACCAGAAAAGAGGCTTAGTTATAATGGATATGGAAAGACTTATTATCACCACAGATAAAAGTGCAATGATTCCAAAGCCTATGAGCAAGTTCTTGATTGCAGAGTGAACAGCAGCCCAGCTCTTTTCATTATTGATAGATAGGGCAATAACAGCCTTTTTGTTAGTAAGAGCAAAGGGCATAGGAAAGGCAGCAAGTGCCATTTTGCCATCTGACGATATGGACATTTTCAACATTCCACGTCTTAGTAAGTTGCCTAAGGTGATATTGTCAAAGATAAAATTTTTGGTAGTACCCCCCATTATAAAAGAGCTATTTTTAAGAGGGGTTC
>CAYMRT010000019.1:0-10971 GCA_964392885.1 uncultured Desulfobacterales bacterium
TACATCTGAGGAGGCTGCACAGCGTGCTATAAAAGAGATTGAGAGAATTACAAGAGTACCTAAGGTTGGAGAAATATATGAAGGCACCATTAAAAGAATTGTTGATTACGGTGCCTTTGTAGAACTTTTTCCTGGCACAGACGGACTTTTGCATATATCTCAAATAGACAATAAAAGAATCAATAACATTAGAGACATCTTTAAAGAAGGGGATAAGGTCAAGGTCAAGATAATTGAAATTGATGATCAAAACAGAATAAAGCTTAGCAGAAAGGCCTTATTATAAGGTGTATTATGAACAAGGGTACCTTTTTTGCAAAATCTACCCTTTCAAATGGTATTAGGGTCTTGACCGAGACTTTACCAGAAAGTAGAGCCATATCTATTGGCATTTGGGTAGCATCAGGAAGTAGAGACGAGCCTGAGATCTATTCAGGGATTTCACACTTTATTGAACATATGATTTTTAAAGGGACAGAGAATAGAACTGCCCTTGATATTGCAAAGACTTTTGACAGACTTGGAGGGTTTTCAAACGCATTTACTTCAAAGGAAACAACGTGTTTTCATGCAAAAGTATTGGATTCGCACCTAGATGTTGTTCTAGAGCTTCTTTCTGACATATTTTTGAATTCTGTGTTTGATCCTGTAGAAGTGGAAAGAGAGCGGTTGGTGATACTGCAAGAGATAAGTATGGTAGAAGACTCTCCTGACGAGCTTGTGCATGAAATTTTTAATAAAAACTTCTGGAAAGGGAATCCTGTTGAGCGATCAATCTTAGGGACTGTAGAGACTGTTTCAAAGATTTCTTCTGATAATCTTAAATCTCATATGGAATACTTTTCTCATGGGCCAAAGGTGCTTGTTGTTGCAGCTGGTAATGTCTGTCATGAGGATTTTTGTAAAAAAATAGAGGGGCTTTTTTCACTTCAAAACAGAAAAAACAAGCCTACAATAGAGAGACAAGCACCAACTCCAAATTTTGGTTGCTTTTATAAGGAAAAAGATCTTGAGCAAACGCATGTACTTGTAGGGCTAAATGGTCCGTCATCTACAGATGAAGAGAGATTTAAATACCTTGTTATGAATGTCATTTTAGGTGGTTCAATGAGTTCAAGGCTTTTTCAAGAAGTTCGCGAGAAACGTGGACTTGCCTATGCTGTTTATTCTTTTGTATCCACTCTACAGGATGCTGGTACATTGGGTATATACGCAGGTGTGGCTCCTGAAAATACAGTGGAGGTAGTTAAACTTATTAAAAAAGAGCTTGAAAAATTGGCATCTGAAGAAATTTTAAAGGCAGAGTTAGATGCGGCAAAAGATAATATTAAAGGAGGACTCCTTTTATCTGCTGATAATACAGACTCTCGGATGACTCGTATTGCTAGAAATGAAATCGATTTAGGTAAGTATGTATCTTATGATCAGGTGGTGAAAAATATAGATGAGGTTTCAAGTGAAGATGTAAGGTTAATTGCTAAAAGATGCCTCAATGAGGGGATGGCTGTTACCCTTCTTGGTCCTTTAAAAGATAAGGATATTTTAGAATGTCAGATGATTGTTGGTGCAAAATAGAAGTACCGATTGTTAAGCTTCCTCATGCTAACGGATTAAAACTTCCTGAATACGCAACGGTTGGCTCATCAGGCCTTGATTTATTAGCTGCAATAGAGGAAGAACTGGTTATTTTACCTGGTCATATTGAACTTATTCCTACAGGTATAAAGATAGCAATACCGCCTCCCTTTGAGCTTCAGATAAGGCCAAGAAGCGGTTTGGCCATAAAACATGGTGTTACTGTAGTAAATGCTCCTGGAACGATTGATTCTGATTATAGAGGTGAAATCAAAGTTGGATTAATAAATCTTTCAAAAGATGAATTTATTATAAAAAGAGGCATGAGAATAGCTCAGGCTGTCCTTTCAAAAGTTTACAAGATTCGTTGGAAAGAAGTGAAAGAACTCTCTGAGACTAAAAGAGGTTCAGGAGGGTTTGGACATACTGGTATGAGTTAAACAGTATGCCCCGCCGTATAATGCAAGGTATGGATCATTTACAATAAATATTGGAATATCTTTTAGTAAATTTTTCATTGGTCCTTTATTTTCAAATTCTTTTCTGAATTCGCTGTTGATTAAAATATCAAATATATGCCTTACAATACCACCATAAATGTAAATTCCACCTGTTGCTAAGGACTTTAGTGCAAGATTTCCTGCTTCTTGACCATAAATTTTGCAAAAAAGTTTTACGCATTCTAGAGATGGGGTGTGATTTTGTTTGGCTTTTTGGGTAATTTCTTGTGGACTTGAGATCTCGTCGTTGATTTTATACTTTCCCCTTAAAAAGTCATAGATATTTAACAAGCCTTTGCCTGATAGTACTGTTTCAAAGCTTACATGGTCATACTTTTTTTTCAAAAATTTTAAAAGTTCTATTTCGGTTTCTGAATTTGGAGCAAAGTTGCAATGTCCCCCTTCTGTTTTTAGTACATGCCATATGTCATGACACTTTGTTAAGATGGCTTCGCCTAGTCCTGTTCCTGCACCTAATATTGCCTTAGTACCATCTCTTGTTTCACTCTTTCCACCTAATTTATAAAGCTTGTTATTATTTATTGCCAAAAGTCCCCATGCAGCAGCTTCAAAGTCATTTAATAGCAAACATTTTTTAGGGGCAAATATCTCTAGAAGTTCGGCTTTGCTAATTACCCAAGGATAATTGGTGCCAATTATCTTGTCTTCTTTGCATATGCCAGCAGCGGCAATTGCCATATATTTTGGTAGATTGTGGCCAAGCTCCTTAAAAAATCTTTTAAATAGTTCTATTACAGAGCTGAATTCTTTTGTAGGATAAGTCTTTAAAGACTTGATCTTTAGATCATCCAAAATGGCAATCCTGGCATTTGTCCCTCCAATATCAGTTGTAACAATTTCCATGACTAATCAATTGACTTTGCTTCAGGCCAACCAATTGGAACACATAAAACAGGACAAGGCAGAAGACGAACCACCTTTTCTACAGTGCTGCCAAAGAATATTTCTTCAATAGTTCCTCCTTTTCCTCTGCTTCCATAGCCTCCCATGAGAATAAGGTCAACCTGAAAGTCTCTCGCCTTCATGGCTATTTCCTGAAATGGAGAACCAACTGATACAATAGTTTCTTTTACAAGATTTTTACCATCCCAATCATTTAAAAATTTTCTAAAAGATTGTTTAGCTTGATTAATGATCCTATCCAAGACTTTTTCAATAGGTTCTTTAGAGTATTTAGAAAAGTGTTGTGCTTCCCTATCATCAATAACGTGTAAAAGAATAAGTTGAGCATCAAATTTTTGTGCCAGTTCTTTGGCGTATTCTAACGAGTTGAAAGCACATTCAGAAAAGTCAGTTGGAATAAGTATCAAAGATAACTCCATAAGGTATTTACCTCTTGAGTCTTAAATTTTTTTAACTTTAACATTTGCAAGAAAGGAATTCAATTAAGGCATGATAATTGGTAGAGATAGGTTGTGAACCATAAAAATTAAGGGTAAGAAATAAAAAATAAAATAAAAAGAGGGAAATTATGAGTACAGAGAAGAAAAATTTTAAAAAGAAGAGCATCTGGGAAGATGCACAAAAAATGCTTTTAAAGGCAAAGGAAGATGGAGTTGAAACTGTATGGGATAGGCTTGAAAAACAGAGTCCTCATTGCAAGTTTGGTGAAACTGGAGTGTGTTGTCGCATTTGTACCATGGGCCCTTGCCGTATATCTAAAAAGGCTCCTTTTGGAGTCTGCGGTGCTGATGCAGATGTGATAGTAGCTAGAAATTTTGGTCGTTTTTTAGCTGGTGGTGCTGCAGGTCACTCGGATCATGGGCGAGATTTGATTGAGGCCTTTCATGCTGTAGCGTATGGTCATACAGAAGATTATAAAATTGTTGAAGAAGAAAAGATGCGTAGGATTGCTAAAGAGTTAGGCATTGAGACTGAAGAAAGAGACACCATTGAGGTTGCCAAAGAGCTTGCTGATGAACTTTTTGAAAGTTTTGGCAGTAGAAGAGAGGAAGTTGCTTTTGTTAAAAGGGTTCCCAAGCCCCAGCTAAAGAGATGGCAAAAGTTAGGTATTGTGCCAAGAGGTGTGGATAGAGAAATTACAGAGATGATGCATCGCACCCATATGGGATGCGACAATGATGCCGTAAATACAATTCTTCATGGTGCCAGAATGTGCCTTGCTGATGGATGGGCAGGTTCAATGATAGCTACCGAACTTTCCGATATTTTATTTGGCATACCAAAGCCCAGGCGATCTAAGGTAAATCTTGGCGTGTTAAAGAAAGACCATGTAAATATACTAGTCCATGGTCATAATCCAATCGTTTCTGAAAAGATATTAGAAGCAGTAAATGATCCAGTACTTATAAAAAAGGCTAAAGAGGTAGGAGCAAAAGGTATAAATTTAGCTGGGCTTTGCTGTACAGGAAATGAGCTTGTGATGCGCAAAGGAATTCCAATGGCTGGTAATCATCTAATGACAGAACTTGCCATTATAACTGGGGCAGTGGAGTTGATAATAGTTGATTATCAGTGCATTATGCCAAGTCTTGTTCAAATAAGTAAATGTTATCATACAAAGATGATTACTACTGCAGAGAAGGCAAAATTTACTGGAGCAGAACATGTGGAGTTTGGACTCGACAATGCCTCTACTAAGGCAAGGGAAGTGGTTAATCTTGCTATTGAACGTTTTAGGCTTAGAGACGAAAAAAGGGTATATATTCCTTGTGATCCAGTGGAGCTTGTAACTGGTTTTTCAAATGAGGCAATACTTTCTGCCTTAGGTGGTAGCCTTACTCCACTTATTGATGCAATAAAAGCTGGAAAGATTAGAGGAGCTGTAGCCATTGTTGGCTGCAATAACCCAAAATATCAACATGATTTTTGCAATTTGAATTTAACTAAAGAACTCATAAAAAGAGATATACTTGTGCTTGTAACAGGTTGCGTTACAGTTGCTGCAGGAAAGGGTGGTTTGCTTTTGCCAGAGGCAAGTAAACTTGCAGGTGAAGGTCTAAGAGAGATTTGTAATACTCTTGGTATTCCTCCTGTCTTACATATGGGAAGTTGTGTTGATAATGCAAGAATACTTGAGCTGTGTGCTATGCTTGCAAATGAGCTTAAAGTTAGCATATCGGATCTTCCTGTGGCTGCATCTTCACCTGAATGGTATTCAGAAAAGGCTGCAACTATTGGTACTTATGCTGTAGCATCTGGAATTTATACTCATTTAGGTCATCCACCAAACATTACTGGTTCCAAGCTTGTTACTGAGCTGGCCCTAAAAGGTTTAGATGAAGTGTTAGGAGCATGTTTTTGCATTGAGCCTGATCCTTATAAGGCGGCAATTCTTTTAGATGAAAGGATTAGACAAAAAAGAGAGGCTTTGGGGCTCGTTGCTTAAAACACTTCACAGGTTCTTTCTATATTTTTCATGGGGGCTTTTCAACGAACCTGATAAATCTTTTACTGAAATAAAATTTAGGTAAAAGATTTATTGTAATCTTCTTGGTGGTTCTAGAAAGGCCCTGCCTGTTGCTTCTCTCCAATAGTAATAGCTTTTCAAGAAGATATATTAAGTATTTTTGTTGTTTCTTGAGTAGTTTGTTTGGACGTATTGCTTTTTAGTTAGTAAGTTGTTTGAAATATGTAAAGTTAATTTTTTAACAAGTTGTTTTTTATATATGTGAAAATAGTAACAAATTGTTTTTTTGTTAGTTTTTTAACTTGACTTGTTTAGTAATTAGATAAATAATTTACAAAGTTATTTTATAAATATGTTTATTTTATTTTTTAAATAATTAGAGGGAGGCATTTATGAAAAAGACAGTTTGGAGCATGTGTGGAATGTGTTCCGTCAGATGCCCCATTAAAGTTGAGGTTGAAGACGGAGAAGTAACGTGGATTGAAGGCAATCCACACATCTTGAAAGGTTCCCTTTGCGCCAAGGGTTCAGCAGGTCAAGCCCTTAGAAAAGACCCGGAACGCCCTCAGCAACCGTTGATAAGAGCTGGAGGAAGGGGTGCTGGGAAATGGGAACCGGTCAGTTGGTACACAGCCCTTGATTATGTTGCTGAAAAATTAAATAAAATTAAAGAAAAATACGGGGCAAAAGCCCTTGTTATGAGCTGTAGGGGTGGACCATGGCAGGATATGATAAAGGCCTTTTGCCATGCCTTTGGCTCTCCAAATTTTACAAATCACGATAGTGCTTGTGGAAGAAATGTGCATCATGCAAGTAAGTCTTTATATGGCCTTGGCAGGAAAGGCTTTATTTATGACATAGCAAATGCAAAACATCTTGTATGCTTTGGAAGAAATATACTTGCTTCTTTAAGAGTTGCAGAAGCTAATCAAGTTATGGACATGCTAGACAGTGGCGGCAGCTTTACTTATGTGGATGTTCGTCAGACCCTTACAGGCATTAAGGCAACCAGGTTTTTTCAGGTTCGTCCAGGTACTGACTATGCCCTTGCTCTTGGCATGATAAATGAGGTGATAAAACAAGAGGCCTATGACAAAGAATTTATTGAAAAATATACCACTGGCTTTGATAAGATGGCAGAGTTTGTTGAGCCATATACAGCCGATTGGGCTGCAAAAGAGTGCGGTGTAAAAGTAAAAAAGATAAAGGAATTTGTAAGTGAAATTGGTGCTCAAAGGCCAAAGGTGATCTTTCATCCTGGCTGGATGCTTTCGCGTTATAAAGATTCTTTTTATGCCAGCAGATGCCTCCACATTTTGAATGTCCTTATGGGGAACATCGAAACAGAAGGCGGCCAAATGTTTCCAAAGGGGCCAGGAGATTGTGGAGTAAAAGGCCTTAGAACCTTTAGTTCTTTGGTCAAAAAGCCTGAAGAAAAAAGGGCAGATGGAGTTGGCTGGAAATATAAACACTTTGATGCTGGACCGGGACTTTTCCATCTTTACTATGATGCAATGATGACAGAAGAGCCTTATCCAATTAAGGCACTCATCTGTTACAGGCATGATCCATTCTCGTGTTTTCCAGATGTAGCCAGTCAAAAAGAGGCCTTAGATAATTGCGAGCTTCTAGTTTCCATTGATACCCACTATAGTGAATTTGGTTGGTACTGTGATGTAATATTGCCAGAGTCAATGTACCTTGAGCGCGAAACGCCAATTGCCACTCAAAAGGGTCTAAAGCCGCGATTTATTTATAGAGATAGAGCTGTAGAGCCTAAATTTAATACCAAGCCATCTTGGGAGATTTTTAAAATGCTAGCAGATCGGCTTGGAATAGGGGATTTATTTCCATTTTCAAACGCACAAGAGATGTGGGAGTGGCAACTTGAGCCAACTGGTTACAAGATTGAAGATTTTCAGGAAAAAGGTTTTGTTTCATTAACTGACAAACCAATAATGTATGACAGAGATAACCTTGAAGGAAAGTTTAAGACTCCATCTGGTAAAATAGAGTTTATAAGCCAGATGTTAGAAGAAAATGGCATTCCTTCATTTGTTCCATATAAGTCACCTAAAAAGCCTCCAAAAGGTAAGTTTAGATTGGTGTTTGGTAGAAGCCCGGTACATGCACATAGTCATACCATTAATAATCCTCTCCTCCATGAGCTTATGCCAGAAAATACTTTATGGATTAATAAGAGGATTGCTGCAAGACTTGGCATTAATGAAGGAGATTGGGTTGATGTAATTGGCGATAGCCAAATTGGTACAATTAAGGCTCATGTTACTGAGTTTATTCATCCAGAGGCTGTTTATACAGTTCATGGTTTTGGACGTCAAATACCCCTCCAAAGTAGGGCCTATCATGCTGGAATGAGTGACCAAAAATTGCAAGAAGGTCTTCTCCAGATGATGGACCCAGCAGGTGGCGGACTATGCTTATGTGAGAAGTTCGTAATTGTTCGCCGTAGTTCAAGAAATCCAAAAAGGAGGGTAGAGCTGTGAACAAATATATGATTTATCTAAATGCCAAACGTTGTATTGGTTGTCACGGTTGTGAAGTTCATTGTAAGGCCAACAAAAACTTACCTGTTGGTCCAATACTATGTGAAATTACCCATACTCCTCTTAAGTCTATAAAAGGAGTACCAAAAACAGAATTTCATTTTCGTTCATGTTATCACTGTGAAGATCCTTATTGTGTGCCTATTTGTCCAACTGGCGCCATGATAAAGAGGGACGATGGTATAGTTTATATAGATCAAGAAAAATGTATTGGATGCATGGCTTGTGCTGGTGCATGTCCTTGGAACATTCCTCAGGTGAATCCGTCAACTGGTAAGGCAGTAAAATGTGACTATTGTATAGATAGAGTAGATGCTGGACTAAAGCCTGCTTGTGTCACCAAGTGTACAACAAGGGCTTTGAAGTTTGTAACTCTTACTGAGGCCTAGAAATAGAAACAAATATTTTAAAGAAGAGGCAGGGCCTTTTATGCGGCCTGTCTCTTCTTTTCTCTTTCTAAAAGGTCTTTTAATATTTTCTCACCATATTTTAATGATTGTATATACCATCTTGATCTGAGAAGTTCTTTTTCTTCATCAGATAGTTGCCATTTCTTTGTTGGAAGCTTCTCGAGTTTTTTTCTAAGGGTGTTTATGCAAATTGCTGCTGTTACAGATACATTTAGGCTTTCTGTAAATCCTGCCATTGGAATATAAACAACGCCATCACAAAGCTGTCTTATTTCATCTGTGAGACCATCAAGTTCTTTCCCAAAGGCAATGGCAATAGGGCTGTCTTGTATCTTGACGTCATCTATATTATAAGAGTTTTTGCCCTTTGTCCTTTCTGCCTTATCTGGTGGGTCTGCTGCATATATTTTATAGCCAAGTTTTTTCAGGTGATTTAAACATTCTTTAGGTGTTTTATATCTAAAAATATCAATCCATTGTTGAGCACCAATTGCAACACCATGACTTGGAGAAAATTTGTTTTCTACTTCGATGACATGGCAATCTTGAAGGCCAAAGGCCTCGCAGCTTCTTACAACGGCACTCATATTGTGTTCATGATAAAGATCATATAAAATTATAGTAATATATCTAGTTCTTAGATTTAAAATTTGTTCTATTCTCCTCTTTCTTCCAGCAGTTAGAAGAGGAGATAAAAGTTCAACAATTTTTTGCGGGTTAGGCAATTTCTCTTGCAAGATTTTCTGCCTCTCCTACCATATTATCTATAATTTTTAGACCCTTAAGCCAAAAATCCTTTTGACTTATATCTATTCCAAATGGCTTAAGTAGATTATAGGGCGTATCACTTCCTCCGGCTTCAAGTAAGCTTATATATTTTTCAGTAAAACCTTCCTCCTGCTCTTGATATAAGGCATATAGAGAAAGTACAAGTAGCTCTCCAAATGCATAAGAGTACACATAACCTGGTACATGTAAAAAATGGGAAATATATGACCACCAAATTTTATAGTTGTCTGTTAGAGTAACACTATTTCCAAACATTGCCTGTTGAGTATCTATCCAATAATTAGAAAAGTCATCTACAGATAGCTCTCCTTTTTGCCTTCTGTGATTGTGTATTGCATCTTCAAATCTATTCATAGCAATTTGTCTAAATACGGTTGCAAATATAGATTCAATTTTGGCAGCAATAAGCCCAAGCTTTTCCTTACTGTCAGAAAGGTCTTCTAGGATTTTTCTAAATACCAGCATTTCACCAAATACCGATGCAGTTTCAGCAAGAGTCAGTGGGGTATCACTATTGAAATAACCTTTTTTGCTGGCAAGAACTTGATGAACACCATGGCCGAGCTCGTGGGCAAGGGTTTCCACATCTCTTAATGTGCCAGCAAAATTTACGAGTATAAAAGGATGAGATGAAGGCGTTACCGGATGTGCAAAGGCACCACTAGTTTTGCCAGGAAGAATTGGTGCATGTATCCATTTTTTTTCAAAAAATCGCTGAGCAATCTCTGCTACTTTGGGTGAAAAGTCAGAAAATGCCTCAAGGACAATGTCTTTTGCTTGACTCCAGCTTACAAATCGTTGTGGTAACCATGGTAGGGGTGCATATCTGTCAAAGTCGTATAACTCTTCTAGTCCTAGTATTTTCTTTTTAAGATTATAATATCTTTCCACTGTAGGATAACAGTTAGTTACCGATTGTATCAAGGCATTTACTGTTTCATCCTCAAGCTCATTTGCAAGATTCATAGAACTAATCCATGTAGGATATTTTCTAAGTTTGTCTCCAATCATTTTATCTGCCAGTATGGTATTAAAAGTGTGAGTGATTACAAGGAGGTCATCTTTTAGCCCTTCTGTTAGCTCTTGGCTAGCCTTTTCTCTGACTTGTCGGTCAGGCATATAAAGATCTTTTAATACTTCTTCTTGGGTTCGTTTATCAGGGCCATAACGTTGAAAGGTAAGAACTTTATCAAAAAGATTTACCCAGCTTGACTTTCCTACAGGGCTAATTTCAACAAGCAGCCTTTCTTCTACTTCAGAAAGAAGATGAGGACGATATCGTCTAAGAGATCTTAGATAGTGTTCATAGCGGGAGACTTTTTCATCACTTAAAAGGATTTCAGAGTGTTTATCATCTAAATTTGCCCATTCAAGTTCAAAAAAGACGAGTTCCTTTGTTATCTGACTTGTCTCTTCCTTTATTCTTTGTAAAAAAGCACCAGCACTTGGATCTTCAGTGTTAACGGAAAAGTTTAGATAAGCAAATGCCCCTATTTTACCAATTGTTTCTGAGACTTCTTCAAGACTCTTAACAAGCTCAAAAAGTTTTTGAGCATCTAGCTCTGCTAAGTGTCCTGCATATTTTTCCCTTATTTCCAGTGCATTTTTTTTTGCAGTCTGTAAGTCTTTTTCAATGGTTTCATCTGAAATGGAAGTGTAAAGGTCTTTTAATTGCCATACCACATCATTTGTTCCAGCTTTAGAGTTAATGTCTTGTGTCATGTACTCCTCCAGCTAGT
>CAYMRT010000020.1:0-7188 GCA_964392885.1 uncultured Desulfobacterales bacterium
AGTCTTTAGAGCCAATAGTGTCCTGCGTGATTTTTTAGGACGGTCTGAAAAAGAGCTACGAGGAGAAAATCTACTTAATTTTTTTAATAGAGAAAGTAGTTTAAAGGTAAAAAAGATATTGGATGAGGCTATATTAACAGGCAAAAAATCTTCGCTAGATGTCTTTTTAGAGGATAAGCATGGTAAAAAAAGGCTTATTTCCTTTACAATCAATCCATATTTCATTTTTGATGAAGAAAGTGTAAGGCATTTATTAATTGGGAATGATATCACAATTCAAAGAGAACTAGAAGAGAGGTTACGAGAAGTCCAGAAAATGGAGGCCATAGGCAGGTTGGCTGGTGGAGTAGCTCACGATTTTAACAACCAGCTTACGGCAATTATAGGATACTCTCAGATGATCCTTATGGGACTTGACCCTAAAGATGATCTTTACAAAAAATTGCAGATGATAAATAGAGCCGCCCAAAAGGCGTCTGAGACCACAAGTAAGCTCCTTTCTTTCAGTAAAAGACAAGCTTTAAATCCTAAAAAGTTTTCATTAAATCATCTTGTGAAGGATGCCTGTAGTTTTTTTAAGCCATTTATTGGAGAGGATATAAAGGTTGAATTTTTGCCTAGTAAGACAGATTGTAGTATTAAAGTCGATCACAGTAGGTTTTTGCAAATATTTTTAAATTTAGCCCTTAATTCTAGGGATGCCATTGAAAAAGATGGCTTAATTAGGGTTTCAACTAAAGTCATTTCTTCAGCTTCCTCTAACACTCCAAAGGCAATAATAAGGTTTGAAGATAACGGCTCAGGTATGTCAAAAGAAATTTTAGATAAGGTTTTTGAGCCTTTTTTTACAACAAAACCTATGGGAAAAGGAGCTGGTTTAGGGTTGGCAGTAGTTTACGGAACTGTCAAACAAAGTGGTGGTGATATATCTATTGATAGTAGGATAGGAAAAGGTACAGTGGTTACCATCACTCTTCCAGCAATTGTTAATGATGACAAAGTCATAGAAGACAAAGATAGTTTTGTTCAAGAAGCTTTTGGCAAAAATAGGCTTGTTTTTTTAATCGAAGACGAGCCTGTGGTGCAGGAAACAGTTGCTCAATACTTTAAAAATTTAGATTTTAATGTAATGGCCTTTAAAGATGCTAGAAGCGTTCTTTCTTTTATTAATAAAGATCGTAAAATTAAACCTGATATTGTAGTAACAGATGTTGTTATGCCTGGAATTAGTGGCTTTGAATTAATAAAAAAGTTAAAAGCACACTTTAAAAATATACATGTTATAGTAATGTCTGGCTATAGTGTAGAAGTAATGAAAGAGGCTAAAGATTTAGATCAAGATGAGACAATCTTTTTGCAAAAACCGTTTAGTTTGACAGACTTGATAAAAGCCCTACAAACAATTTCTTAAATATTTTCTCTTCTTTAAAACATAAATTGACATTGTATAAGCAACTAGATTATTTTTCAGGTTTAAATTCTGAGTTTGGTGTACTGTAGGTTGACTTTATGAAAAAGGAAGTTTTTTTAGACAAATTTCGTTGTAAGGGGTGTGGAGCATGTGAAGAGGTGGCTCCAGAAGCCTTTAAAATGACAGATGACGAAAAGGCTGATTTTGTTGGCGATGATAATGTGCCAGATGATGTGTTAGAACAGGCTGCAAATATATGTCCGACAAAATGTATTGAGATAGAGGATGCCTCTTGAATACGGAGCATGTAAATGTCAAATCTAGCTAATTCCAATGATGCAAAAGATCTTATAGGGCTTATCAATAAATTAGGTAAAAATGCCCTTAAAGTCGTTGGCGAACTCGGAGCTGTAGGTATTTTCTTTTTTAAAGGCTTTTTACTTATTTTTTCCTATCCCTTTCAATTTCGAAAGATTATTCAGCAGATATACTTTATTGGAGTTAAGTCTTTTTTGATTATAAGCCTTATTGGGTTGTTTACAGGCATGGTCCTTGGTCTTCAAGGTTATTACACTTTAGTTAAATTTGGCTCTGAAGGAATGCTTGGAGCCGCTGTTGCACTTTCACTTATTAGAGAGCTTGGCCCAGTCTTAACAGCCCTTATGGTGATTGGTAGAGCAGGTTCTTCAATTGCAGCAGAAATTGGAATAATGAGGATTTCTGAACAGATAGATGCACTTGATACTATGGACATAAATCCAATGCGCTATTTGGTAAGCCCTAGAATTGCTGCCTCAGTCATAGTATTTCCAATGCTTACTGCAATCTTTGATGTAATCGGAATAATAGGTGGGTATTTAACAGGTGTAGTGCTTTTAGGGGTAAATTCAGGTATTTTTTTTAATAGGATTTATGATAGCGTAGTGGCAAAAGATGTAACTGGTGGTTTTTTAAAGAGCTTGGCCTTTGCGCTTATTGTATCCACCATATGTTGTTATCAGGGATATTTTACTCATATGCGCCCAGGAGGCTTTGGGGCAAAAGGAGTTAGCCTTGCTACTACTTCTGCTGTTGTAATCTCTTGTGTATTAGTACTTGTTGTTGATTATGTGTTGACATCATTTTTGTTGTAAAAGCCATGTTAAAACCATTTATTGAATTTAAAAACGTATCAAAAAGTTTTGGAAAACATCAAGTGTTGGATAAGGTAAACCTTAAGATCTATGAAGGGGAAATTACTGCCATTATTGGTAAAAGTGGAGTAGGTAAGAGTGTGCTTTTAAAGCATATAATTGGCCTCTTAAAGCCAGACTCTGGCCAAATCCTTATAAATGGCAAACCGTTAAGTGAATTTTCAAAACAAGAATGGCGGCAGTTTAAGCGTTCCCTTAGTTATATGTTTCAAAGCAATGCACTTTTTGACTCTCTCACAGTATTTGAAAATATTGCTCTCCCTCTTGTTGAGCGTACCAACATGACTCAAGGGGAGATAAAAAAGAAAGTCGATTTCAGGATAGAACAGTTTGAGCTTACAGAGGTTTCATATAAATATCCTTCTCAAATATCAGGAGGTATGCAGAAAAGAGTAGCTCTTGCAAGGGCACTCGTTACAGAACCAACTATGATTCTTTTTGATGAGCCAACAACTGGCCTTGACCCCTTAAGAAAGAATGCAGTCTTAAATATGATTGCTCATTATCAAAGAGAGATAGGGTTTACGGGAGTCATGGTGAGCCATGACATACCAGATGTTTTTTTTATAAGTAATAGGGTTGCCATAATCGAAAACAAGAAGATTCCATTTCAAGGGACTCCACTTGAGCTAGAACAGTCAGATAGTGAAGTGGTTTGGCAATTCATACATGGCCAGGAGGCACTTCAAGATCAACTGACAGGATTAGATTCTAGAAAGGAAGTTGAAGCAACTCTTATAAACGAGCTAAATAAGGTTTCGTCTAAAAAGGGAATTTTTTCCGTTGTTCTTTTTACTATTGATAGCCTTGAAAATATCAAAAATAGGGTTGGCTATATTGCAGCTCAACGTATTTTTCAGTGTTTGGCAATGAGCTTAAAGATGAGCCTGAAAGGAAGAGGGCTTGCAGCAAGATTTGGAATAGAAAATATACTTCTTGTACTTCCTGGTCAGAATAAAGACGTTGCAACCGAGATTGTAAAAGATATTATTGCAGATTGCTCTCATCAGGATCTTATGGATCCAAAAAGTTATAAAAAGGTGTGTATTGATTTTGTTGTTAAGGCAGGCATAGTAGAGGTTAATAAAAAAATGGATATGGATTCAATATTGTCTAAGGCAAGAGAGAATCAGATGGTTATTGCAAAAATGGAGTGTAAGGGAGCTAGAGGTTAACAATGAAGAAATATTCCCAAGAGACATTTGTAGGCATTTTTGTATTAATTGGCATTATATGTATTGGATATTTAACTATAAAGCTTGGAAAGATGCAGCTTATTGGCGGTAATTTTTATGAAATTGTGGCAAAGTTTGATTCCGTTGCCGGACTTAAACCAGATAGTAGTGTACAAATGGCTGGTGTGGAGATAGGCAGAGTTACTTCCATAACGCTTGATACTAATGATTTTGTGGCAGTAGTTAAAATGAAAATTAGAAAAGGGGTACCAATTCAGGAAGATGCCATCGCTTCTATTAAGACAAGTGGTTTAATAGGAGATAAATATGTAAGTATCCAGCCTGGTGGCTCTGAAGAATTATTGGGAGATGGTGGAATAATTACAGATACAGAATCGGCAGTTGACATCGAAAGCCTTATTAGTAAATACGTTTTTGGTAATGTAAAGTAGCTAGGAGGAACAACATAATGGGCAAAAATAAAGTTTTTATAATATTTGTTTCAATTTTTTTGTTTTTGGCTTTTCTTTCATTTCCAACTTTCTCTGCCAATGAAGATTTAACCCCACAGAAAGAGATAAAAAGGCTTGTCAGCCAGGTTCTAAATGTACTCAAAGATCCTAAGCTTAAAGGTGAAGATAAGAAATTGATTAGACGTGAGAAACTTAGAGCCCTTGTACAACAGCTTTTTAACTTAGACAATATCTCGAAAAGAGTACTTGGTAGATATAGTAGAAAGTTTAACAAAAGACAGTTTGAGGAATTTAAGCAGCTTTTTTCAAAATTGCTTGAAAGTATTTATCTTACAAAGATAGAAAATTATTCAGGTGAAAAGGTAATATTTCAAGAGCAAAGGATATTGTCTGCAAATAAGGTTGCCGTTCCAACCAAGATAATAAAAAATGATACAGAGATTCCTGTAGAATACAGACTTATTAAGAAAGATGGTAAATGGATAGGCTATGATGTTGTGATTGAAGGTGTAAGCCTTGTTAAAAATTATAGGAGTCAATTTTATCAAGTCTTGAAGAAAAAGAGTGTGGATGAACTTTTAGAGATAATGAGAGATAAAGTTAAACATCTTTCTAGTGAAAATCCAAAACAAAATAAAAAGTCTTAAATCTTTCAAAAAATAGGAGAGGAAGAGGACAGTGACAATCAGACCCGATAAACTTTCAGATGTTGAAAAACAGGAAATAATAAGACGTCTTTGGGAGAAAGACCCTACTCTTTGGACAAACTCTAAAGAAAGATTTGGAGAAATAATAAATAGGCTCGGCTGGCTTGATGTTTTAGATAGAATTACAGATAAGCTTCATGAAATTAAAGAATTTGGGCAGTTTGTAAAAGGTGGAGGTTTTAATAGGGTTTGCTTGATTGGAATGGGAGGCTCAAGTCTTTTTGCTTTAACTCTTTTAAAGATTTTTGGCCCTCAAGAAGGATATCCTGAGTTTGTTGTTCTTGATACTACTGATCCAGATGAGGTAGAAAAAGTCGTCGAAAAGGGTATTCAAAATACACTTTTTATTATTTCTAGCAAATCAGGAACTACCACTGAAGTTAGAGCACTTTTTAACTATTTTTGGTCAAAGCTAGAAAAGATTACAGATGAACCAGGAGCACAATTTGTAGCAATTACAGATCCTGGCACTCCTCTTGAAGAAATTGCTAAAGAAAATGGATTTAAAAGGTGTTTTTTAAATTATCCTGATATTGGAGGGCGTTATTCTGCCCTTTCATTTTTTGGTCTAATACCTGCGGCATGCCTCGGAGTCGATATTGATCTTTTGCTTGAACGTGCTCATAAGATGCATAAGATGTGTACAACAGATGTACCTTTCTCTGAAAATCCAGGATATCTTCTGGGAGAATTTCTTGGTCTTTTTGCTGTTCAGAGTAGAGATAAACTAACTATTTTGGCAGATAAAGAAATAAAACCTTTTGGGCTATGGCTTGAACAATTAATAGCTGAAAGCAGTGGTAAAGAGACAATGGGGCTTGTGCCTATTGTTGGAGAATCAACAGGAATCCCGGGTTTTTATGGTGGTGAGCGGATTTTCGTCTATCTTCGCATGAAAGATACCTCAAAGGAACAATCATTAGATGCATTTGTAAATGAGCTCCTTGAAGCAGACTTCCCTGTAAAGGTATTGACGTTAGATGATATCTATGACTTAGGAGCTCAAGTATTTTTATGGGAGTTTGCTACAGCCATTGCCTGCCACTTTATTGGTGTAAACGCTTTTGATGAGCCAGATGTTAAAGTTTCTAAAGAAATGACGAGGCATACTCTTGAACAATATGTTAAAGAGCGAAAAATGCCAGTAAAGTTTTGGATTGATCCTCAAAGCCAAATAAATTTTAGGCCTTCTCATACCCTTGCTACATCAATGAAAGGGCTTGCAAGAACTCTTAGAGAAATGTTTGGTGTCCTTCCAACTTGGGGCTATCTAGGTTTTCTCGCATATCTTCCCTATGATCCTGTTGTAGATGAGGTGATTGCAGAGATGAGGCATCTTGTGCGTCAAGAAAGGGGTTGTGCTACTGTTATGGGCTATGGTCCAAGATATCTTCATTCATCAGGTCAGCTTCACAAAGGAGGCCCCATATCTGGTGCATTTGTTATTTTTACAAGAAAGCGTTCAAAAGACTATGAACAAGTTCCAGGCTTTGATACCACATTTTGGCATATACAGTTTGCTCAAGCAGTTGGCGATTTTGAAGCTCTGAGCCAAATAAATAGAAGAGTTGTGCATGTTCATTTACCTGCTGACTACAAGTTGGGCATTAGAAGTTTTAGTAAGGTGCTCTCTAGAGCAGCTAGACTTTAATTAAATTTTTTACTGGGCTTAGCCCATGTTAACCAGAAAATTAATAGCGGTAATAGCGTTGGTTTTTGCCCTTTCTGCATGTGGTACCCTGGGCTACATGTTCATAGAGCATTGGAGCTTTTTAGAATCTCTCTATATGACAATTATTGCTCTTACCACTGTTGGATTTCAAGAAGTTAGACCTCTCACAGATGCTGGAAGAATATTTACAATATTTCTAATTACCTTAGGGGTTGGGCTTTTTTTTTATGCAATTAGTTTGCTGGCAGAAGCTATTGTTGAAGGTCAAATAAAAGGTATTGTTGAAAGGAGGCGCATGGAAAAGAAGCTTAATAAACTTTTTGATCACTATATTGTTTGTGGTTATGGGCGGTTAGGAAAGGTGATATGTAAAGAACTTATGTTGAGAAACTATCATGTAGTTGTGATAGATAATGACGAGAATACTATTAAGGATGCAGAAAGAACTGGAATACTCTGTTATCAAGGGGATGCTACTCTTGATGAAACTTTATTAAAAGTTGGAATTAAGAGGGCAAAGGGGTTGATTACTGTTCTAGGTACAGATGCAGATAATG